>JACQUR010000006.1 GCA_016210245.1 Chloroflexota bacterium | reverse complement strand
GTGGCCAGTGGCCAGTGGGACGGTGAGACACACTGCCGACTGCCTTCTGGCTACTGGCCACTGGCCACTGGCCACTCACTGGTGATTGGTCTGGTCCAGGGCGGCGCGCAGCCCCTCTGCGAGCCTGGTCGCGTCGTCGTGGGCCCAGAAGTGCATGTAGAACAGGCGCGGCTCCTCGGTCAGCCCGTGGTTGTGGAGCGCCGTCACCTCGATGTCGTGCTCGCGCAGCGTCCGGGCTACGGCGTTGACCTCGCTCGCGGTGAGCACGAAGTCGCCCGTGATCGCCGCCTTGCCGTCTCCCGTGGGCTGGAAGGAGAAGGGCATCGCCACGCCCATGGCCGGCGGGATCTCCACGCCGTCCATGGTGATCCCCTCCGCACGCGGGACGCTCACCTGGAAGACGCCGCCGTCCAGCATCTTGCCCTCGTGGCCGAGGAGCTGCTCGATTCGCTGGGTATCGATCTCCGGGCCGCCCGCCGGGCCGCCCGCCGGAGCGCTGCCAAAGGGAGTCCTGGTCACCGAGAGCGCCTCCCGCAGCGCCGTCGCCATCTGCACCGCGTCTCCGCGCCCGGCGTAGTGGACGTACATCACGTGCCGCGACAGGCCGTTCAAGTGGTTGTGGAGGGCGTCGACGTCGAAGCCGCCCTGGAACAGGCCGGACAGGACCGGGTTGACCTCCTCGTCGAGCAGCACCAGGTCGCCCATCACCAGCGCGTCGCTGCCCACCTGCTTGAACGCGGCGTAGGAGCCCAGCGCGAACGCGGGCTTGAGCTTCACGCTCCCCACGCTCACGTCCAGGTCCGTGCGCGGCAAGCTCACGCGGAAGACGTCCCCTGGCTGCAGCTCGCCCGGCTTTCCGAGCGCCTGCTCGACCGCGCTCCAGTCGATCGGTGCGGCCTGCTGCTGGGACGAGCCCGACTGCCCTTGCTGCTGAGCAGGGGCTGCGTACCCGGTCGCGCCGACGAGCGCCGCGACCGCGAGCGTAGCCGCGCAGCCGAGCGCCAGGAGCCGCTTCCGAGGCCTCAGGCTCATGGCTGTCTCCTTGTAGGTCGTATTTAGGCGAGCCCCTTCACGGCTCCCCCGGCAGTCGGCACGGCATGGCGCAGGCCACCGGGCCGCCAGGACCTTGCGCGGCCTTGCTGCAAACGCTCGCATCTACACGGGTGTGCAACAGCTTGACGCGCGCTGTCACAGAGCTGGCTTGCGCGGTTTCTCGTTGGCCGGTATGATGTTCTGCGCAATGAGCGCTTGGCGTTTCGTTCGCCGTTTCTCCCCGTCCACATGACGACTCCGAGCGCCAGGTGCGTCTTGGGAGGGCAGCGATGAGCGCGCAGCACCCCGAGCACGACCACCGCGACCACCATCATAGCCAGGGCGGCCACGGCGACCACCACCATAGCCCCGGTGACCACGCCCCCCACGGCCACACGCATGCAGGTCAGCGTCGCCACCACACGCACGGAGGCTCCGCTGCCCATCGCCGCCAGGGTTTCCTCGGCCTCCTTGCCGCCGTGCTGCACCTCTACAGCCACGGTGCGGGGGAGCGCGTCGACGCCGCGGCCGAGTCCAACGCCCGAGGGACGTGGGCGCTCAAGCTCTCCCTGGTCGGCCTGGGCGCCACCGCGCTCTTCCAACTCGCCGTCGTCCTGGCCAGCGGCTCGGTGGCCCTGCTGGCGGACACGGTCCACAACTTCTCAGACGCGCTGACCGCGGTGCCGCTGTGGATCGCCTTCGCCCTCAGCCGGCGCGCGCCCTCGCGGCGCTACACCTACGGCTATGGCCGCGCCGAGGACCTCACCGGCGCGTTCATCATCCTGATGATCGTGCTCTCTGCTGCCCTGGCCGGCTGGGAGTCGATCGATCGCCTGCTGAATCCGCGGCCGCTTACCAACCTCGGGTGGGTGATGGTCGCGGCCATGGTCGGCTGCCTCGGCAACGAGGCGGTCGCGAGCCTCCGCATCCGCGTCGGCAGAGAGATCGGCTCGGCGGCGCTGGTCGCGGACGGCTACCATGCGCGCGTCGATGGTCTCACCTCCCTGGCCGTCCTCCTGGGCGCGGTGGGATCGCTGGTCGGGTTTCCTCTCGCCGATCCCCTGGTCGGCCTGGCCATCACCGCCACCATCCTCCTCGTGCTCAAGGGCGCGATGGTGCAGATGTGGGGCCGGCTGATGGACGCTAGCGACCCACGGCTCGTGGAGCGCTTCGAACGAGAGGCCAGCGCCGTGGACGGGGTGCAGGCCGTCGAGGGCCTGCGCGTTCGATGGCTGGGCCACCGTCTCGAAGCGGACCTGGGGGTGGTGGTCGACGGGGACCTGCCGACCAGGGACAGCCACGCGGTCGCCGAGGCGGTGCGCCACGCGCTGTTCCACGCGGAGCCCAGGCTGGCCACCGTCGTGGTGCATGTGGACCCGTGCGGCCACGCTGGCGTGGATGCCCACACCCAGACCCGGCACCACGCGGCAGAGGCGATGCCGCGGGGCGCCGAGGCGGTCTACAAATAGGCCACGCCGGTCACAGGCCGGGCGGAAAGGTGTACGCCGGTGGCGGGACGAAGGGTGGCCCGTACTCCAGGACGATGGCGGCGTGCCGATCGAGTGGAATGGTTTCGGGCGCCCCGGCGAACTGCTGGCCGTTGACGTACGCTACGACCTCGTGCTGCTCGTCAGCCACGCGGTCGAGCAGGTGGGTGGCGTCGATGGGGCGACCCCAGAGCCGAAAGAACGTGCCCAGCGTGTAGGCGTGCGGTGCCGGCGCCTCCACGTGGAGGATTCCGCTGGCATCGTGGGTGTGAAGCCAGCCGATGCACTCACGCCGCAGGCCGATGTTGGCTGGCACCACCACCGGCTGCCCCTCCACGAAGATGGCCACATACGCATGGACGTGATAGCCGAGCTGCTCCGTGGTCGAGCACCCCACCTCCTCGCTCGCGGCAGGCTCGCCTGCCGCGCCCACCAGGCGCCAGGCCAGGATGGCTGCCGCCACGAGCCCGCCGGCAATGAGTAGCCAGTGCGCCGCTGGTCGCCCCCTGTGCGCAGTTGGTCTGCCAGCGCGTGGTCCACGGCGCTGCGTCATCCCTATACCCCTCCCCGCGCCAGGGGCCAGAGCGCCAGCCCGAGCGCCCCGGCTGCCAGCACCAGGAGCGGCTCCGGCAGCTTGAAGCGCCAGAGCACGCCCAGGCTAGCTAGCGCGATCGCCGCCGTCGGCAGGTCGTGGATCGCGCGTTGGCCCAGCACGACCACCGCACCTGCAATGGCGCCAGTCGCGGCGGCGGTGGCGCCCTGGACGAACGCCTTGAGTTGGGCGTTGTCGCGGTGCCGCTTGAACCACGGGGCCGGGATAATGGTCAGGACGTACACGGGCAGAAAGATCCCGAGCGCGGCCGCGCTCGCCCCCGCGAGGCCGGCGACCAGGTAGCCGATGAAGGCGACGGTGATGACCACCGGGCCGGGCGTGATCATGGCCACCGCCACTGCGTCCACGAACTGCTGCTCGTTCAGCCAGCCGTACTGCTGGACCACGCCCTGGTACAGGAAGGGTACGATGGCCAGACCGCTCCCGAAGACAAAGGCGCCGGCCTTACCGAAGAAGAGCAGGATCTGGAGCAGCAGGGCGGAACTGGGCCCGTCGGCCGGCGCGGCGGCCTGGAGGAGCGGCAGCGCCAGGGGCCACGGCGCCAGGCCCAGGAAGGGCACGCGCGCCTTGAGCCAGGCCGGCGGGGCCTTCACGACCAGCGCCAGGAGCCCGGCCAGGATGAAGAACTCGGCCAGCTCGGCCTGGGCCAGCGCCGTCACGGCCAGCAGGCCGGCGAAGATACCCCACAACAGCGGATCCCGCTTGTTGGTCCCGCGGGCGAGCTTGTAGGCGGCGAGGGCGATGATGGCGATGACCGCTGCCCCGAGGCCATAGAACACGGCCTGCATCCACCACAGCCCCCCGTACGCTACGTACAGCATCGAGAGCCCGACGACCATCAGGAAGGAGGGCAGGACGAAGGCGAGCCCAACCAGCGTTGCCCCGGCGATCCCAGCCTGGAAGTAGCCGAGGGCGATGGCTGTCTGGGCGGCCAGCGGGCCGGGCATGATCTGGGCGAGCGCCAGAGCGAGCCGGTACGTGTCCTCGTCGATCCAGCGGCGGCGCTCCACCAGGTCGCGGTACATGAAGCCCACCAGGGCGATCGGCCCACCGAAGCCCAGGCTGCCCAGCTTCAGGAAGTACCTCACCAATGGGACGAGGCCGCTCTGCACGGGCCCAGCCCCGTCGACAGCACGCTCGGTCACGTACGTCATTGCTCCCCCTCTCTGGCCCACTTGTCGGGTGCGGCTCGTCAACGGCCCTGGCCGACCAGGGCCTGGCAATAGGCATACAGCGCGTCGTACACCGGCAGCTCGTGCTCCAGCAGGTGCTGGTCGTCGCCGTAGACCAGGCGGAAGCCCTCGGCGATAGCCTCCAGGCCGCGTGCCTCGGGCGCCAGGTCCCTGGCGGCGGTGTCGGCCCCGCGCACGATCAGCGCCAGCCGCCGCAGGGCGGGGTCGGCCAGACGGTAGACACGGAGGATGGCGTCGAAGCTGCACTCCGGCCCGTGGTGGCCGAGTTCGACGCCCGGCACGTCGAACGGGATGGCCCCCTCCCGCTCCGCCACAGCCATGACCTGCTCGGCCGGCACATAGAGGATCTCGGCCTCCGGATCCACGAAGCGCTTGACCAGCCACGGGCAGGCCACGCGGTCCACCTTCGGCCGCGCGCGGGTCACCCACTTCATGCTCGCCTCCTCATTGTCCTACTGACCGCTGCACGAAGATCCAGACGTCGCCGGATGCCCGTAGCGCGGGGGCTTGTCCCCCGCCCGCGCCCCGCAGGCTGCGTGCGCGCGGGCGGGGGGTTGCCGCAGCAGCCGGCCGCGACGATGGTGTACCACAGGCTGCGTGCGCGCGGGCGGGGGACAAGCCCCCGCGCTACGCTCCTACGCCCGCAACGAGGTCAAGATGTCTGTGCAGCAATCAGTAGACGATGGATCGCCTGGCGTCACGGCGTCCGGACCGTGACGTCGTCGAAGCACGTCGTCGAGTCAGCCTTGGTCCACAGGCCAACCTGGCCGGCCGTGAAGGTATCGTCGGTGGTCTCCACGACCGGCTCGTCGTTCAGGAAGCCGCGCAGGTGGTTGCCCACCACCTCGACCCGCAGCTCCTGCCACTGCTCGGAGGGCACGCTGGCCGAGCCGTCCTTGAGCAGACTGCGCTGGCCCCCCGCGTACCTGTAGAAGTTGACGTTGTTCTCCAGGGCGTTGGCCCGCAGGATGTAGTAGTTGTCCTTGTCCTGCACGCGGAAAATCAGCCCGCCCGCCCGATCGGTGCGCCCGGAGATGGGCTTGAAGTCGGCGGCCAGCACGAGGTCGCTGTAGACCGCCTCGCCCAGCGTGAGGGCCGGGTACTCAGCCGTGCCCGTCTGGCACAGCGCGTTGGGCGAGCTGGGGGCGCCGGGCTCGGCCCGCACCGCCCAGGAGCCGCTGAAGACCGCCGCACCCGGCGGCAGGCCGCCCACCGGGTCCTGGTCGAAAGTCCAGCGCAGCGGCTGGGCCGGCGCGCTGGCATTCGCCGGCTGGTATTTCACAGCCGGTTGTCCGCCGCTGCAACTGGCCAGCAGGATCGCCGCCGCGACGCTGGCGCCCAGCAGCGTCCTGCGCAGCAATGTGTTATTCATGAGGCTCCTCCCAGGTTCGTTAGAAGGAGTGCAGATTTGAGAGTGCAGAGTGCAGAGTTCACTCTGCATTCTGCACTCTCAAATCTGCACTCCTTACCTAGAGCACGAAGATATCCAGGATCAGCGCCACCAGGCCGGCCATGGCAGCCGCGCGAACGACGCGCGCCGCCCGCTCCTCGCGTTCTGCCAACAGGCCGAGCACGAGCGCCGTGACGGCGAAGGCGAGCACGCCGCTGCCCACGTCCTGCCAGCTCACGGGAATAACCGGCGCATCCACGAGGAAGCCGGTGGCGTTGGTGGCGTCCAGGGTCAGGTTCCAGGCGATGAAGCCGAGGGCCGTGGTCAGGCCGGCCAGGGCGAAGCGCCCGCGGCGGCGGGTCCAGGGCCAGAGCGCAGCCAGGACCGCCGCGGCCAGCACGCCCGCGACGACCGCGTACAGCACGATGGACTGGATGGGAAGCATGGCAACTCCTTTCAGGTTCCCGCGGAGGGGTCGTCCTTTGACTCCTCCTCTGCAAGATGCATGGCCACGCGGCGGCTGTAGCCCAAGCGGGGGCGGGGCACGCCCTGTCTGAGCGGTTGGCCGGCGACCTTGGCCTGGCAGTAGGCATAAAGCGCATCGTAGAGCGGCGCGGTCAGGCGCAGCTTCTCGCGGTCGTCCGGCACGGCGAGCTGGAAGCCCCGAATCAGGGCGTCCAGGCCCGCCGCCTCAGGGCGGCGGGTGCGGCTGGGGGGCACGTCGGCGTCACGGATGATGCGCCCCATCTCGACCAGGGCAGGGTCGCCCTGGAGGTGATGGCGCTCAAGCATCACCTGGAAGGTACACTTCTCGCCCTCGTGGCCATACTCGGCGCCGCGCATGTCGAAGCTGTGGCGCTCGAGGGTGGCCGGATCGGTCCCGGCTGGCACGAACACAAACTCAGCCTCGGGGTCGAGGTACTTACGGATGAGCCAGGGGCAGGCGGTGCGGTCGACGTGGAGGTTGCGGCGGGTAATCCACCTCATGGCGCCACCTCGCCCTGGCCGGAGGCACGCTCGAGAAACACCGCCAGCGCCTCGTCGCAGCGGTTGAGCAGGGCCTCGAGCCCGCTGCTCGCCTCCACGCCGAAGTAGTCGCGCGACCGCACCTGCTGGAACCAGCGCTTCAGCTTGCCCAGGTCCGCCTCCAGTTCCTCCAGCTCCGCGAAGGTGAACTCGCGGTGCTCGATCTCTTGCCGGACGTGCTCCAGGAATCGCTCCGCCTCGCGGGCGATCTCTCCGTACTCGGACGCTCGATCCGCGCGCGCCCGGGCCGCAACCCACTCGGCCCGCGTCGGGTCGAGCTGCCCCGCCTGGACGACGGTAGCCTGGCCCCCGAACTCCTCGACCTTTATGGCAATGGCGCGAAATGTCGCCAGCATCTCCTCCCGCTCCGGCAGGGCGCACACCCCATCACGCAGGTAGACCGCGCCCACCTTCTTCAGCTCGCGCCAGATGAACGCCCGCTTGCGCGAGGGCTCGGCGGGAACGGTGTAGATGAGCAGCAGCCACGTGGGTGTCATGCGCACCGCCAGGCACCGCACCCGGCCTCAACCGCCGGCCTTCGACGCCCTGGACGAAGTATAGCATATAACACTGGTTAGCAGCGCAGTGGTCTGGATCTTGCTGGCTCCTGGGGGGTGCATGCTGCTGGCGGCAGTTGGATCGGCTTCACCCCCGACGGGAAGCTTGCGGTGGTGAGCAATAGCGGGTCCGATGATGTCAGCATCATCGACACTGGCCAGCAGCAGGTGGTAGCCACGGCCAAAGTTGGCGCCTCGCCGAAGAGGTTAGCGGTGGGAGTAGTTTCCGCAGGGTAAGCGTGGTGCCTGCGGGCCTGTGGCGCGGGCTGGTCGTCCGCGGAGCGGCGAGCCAGCGGACGACCAGCCCGCGCCTGCTGCACAAGAACTGGCCAGACCCGGTTGACATGCGCTCGGCCGGCTGCTATCTTCCACGTGCCGATATCTCTTTCCGATTGGCGGAAAGCTGCCCGTGAAGGAGTTGGGGCGCGTCCCGATGGAACTGGTTCACCGTGCCGTGCGGGTCCTGGAGGCCTTGAGCGAGGCGCCGGGCGGGCTGGGGGTGAGCGTGCTGAGCGAGCAGCTCGGCCTGCCACCCAGTTCGACCCACCGCCTGCTCGCGGCGCTGGGCGCGTGCCGGATGGTGCGCCAGGACGCCGACACGCGGCGCTACCGCCTCGGCCCTGGCGTGCTGCGCCTGCGCGACGCCTATCTCGCCCAGGCCGGAGTGCCGGACCAGGCGCTGCCCCACCTGCGCGCGCTGGCCGAGCAGCTCCAGGAGACCAGCTTCCTGACCGTGCTCGATGGCGACCAGGCGGTGTGCGTGCGTGCCGTCGAGAGCCAGCGCCAGTTCAGCTTCTTCATGCGCCCGGGCCAGGCCATGCCGCTCCACTGTACCGCCTCGGCCAAGGCAATCCTGGCCTTCCTGCCGCCTGACGAGGCGGTCCGCCTGCTGGGCCAGCAGCCCCTGCGCCCCTTCACTGCCCGCACCCCGACCCGAATCGAAACCGTGCTCGCCCAACTGGAGGCCGTTCGCCGCGACGGCTTCGCGGTTTCGGAGAGCGAGCTGGACGAAGGGGTGACGGCGCTGGCGGCGCCGCTGCGCTTCGCGCAGGGCCGCGTGGCGGCCAGCGCCACCGTCCTGGCGCCCAGCGAGCGGCTGGGGCTGGGCCGCCGCGAGCTTGCCCTCGCCCGCCTGCTCGAGTGCGCCGAGCGCATCTCAGCGGAGCTGGGCTTCCCCGGCGTAGCGGCACGGCAAGCCGTGCCGCTACCGGTTCCGAATGGACTCTCTGGAGGTGTAGCGTGATCGCACCCAGCCCCATCATCGCGCTCTCGCGCGAGCGCCGCCTGGCCGAACTGGGCCAGGACCTGGTCCACGCCGCGTACCTGCGCGGTAACTTCGTGCTCCGCTCCGGGCTGACCAGCAACTATTACTTCGACAAGTACCTGTTCGAGACCAAGCCCAGCGTGCTGCGACGGCTGGCGGCGTTCATGGCCGACCTGGTGCCGCCGGGC
>JACQUR010000505.1 GCA_016210245.1 Chloroflexota bacterium | reverse complement strand
GTGGTAGGCAGAAGGCAGAAAGCAGTACTGCTTTCTGCCTTCTGCCTTCTGCTTTCTAGTACACTGCTGTGCCCAGGTGGATGCCGCCCTGGGTGTCGTTGACGCCGCAGACGGTGAGGTGGGGCACCTCGATGCGCCCGAAGGCGCCCTGGCCGTCGTAGAGCTGCTCGCCGCCGATGACCCGCTCCATGGGCAGATCGAGGGCGATCGGCTCGATGCCGTGTCCGACCGAGACGATGGCGTTGGCGCTCGGGGAGCAGTGGACCAGCGGGAACGAGCCGTCGCCGCCGCCCTCCTCCGAGGTCAGGATGACGGCGGACAGGCCCAGCTCCTCGCAGCGCTCGCAGCACAGCATCACGTCGACCTCCGCCTGGCCGCCGCCGTCCTTGGAGATGATCACCCCATCGGCACCCAGCAGCCGCCTGGCGATCTGAGCGGCCAGGAGGGCCGTCCGCTCTTTATGCTGGTAGACCGAGTTGTGGTTGGCGATGATCAGGCCGACCAGCCACAACTCCTTGCCCTGGCGTGACAGCAGCTCGTTGGTGGTGGCGTTGTTCTGGTGGTTGTAGGTGACGTTCTTGGTCGGCTGGGTGTGGCCGTTGAAGACCAGCGCGCCGTCGATGCCCTCGGTCGGGCCGATCGGGGTGGGGAAGGGCACGTTGAACGGGACGCCGTAGAACAGCCGATCGCGGGCGAAGCCGCGCGACTGGAGGTAGTTGACGTAGGCGATCTTCGGCAGCGTGCTGCCAGGGGCGGGCGGCAGCCACTCGCGCACCACCACGTCGGCCGGCTGATGGCCGAGGCTGGCCCTGGCCAGGTAGACCGCGGCCTTGAGCTTGGCCGTGAGGATGGCCTGCTCGAAAGCGACCCCGTCCACGCCCTCGGCCGGGGTGGGCAGCAGGACCAGGTTGATGGTGCGGCCGAACTTGGCCACCTCCATCCCCCGCCCGGCCATGTCGATAATGCCCTCCATGGCCACGTGGGAGACACCCGTGGCGACGACCGCCAGGCCGGACAGGACGTTGGTCCGCCCGTGGCCGGCCGGGTAGAGCGGCGCGGCCAGGCCGGGGAAATAGTCCTGCCCGCCGCTGGCCTTGATCCGAGGCTCGACCACGTCCAGCACGTGGATGATGCGCGTACGGGTGCCGGGCAGGGCCAGGTCCACGTCCACGCGGGCGAAGCGGTCGTCGGCCTGGAGCAGGGCGCGCAGCTCGGCCAGGTCCACCTGGAGCGTCTGGCCGTCCAGGCGGGTTGGGCTGCCGAAGGTCACTTCCGCGATGGGGTAGCGCGCGAACTCGATCACGTGAGACTCCTAGACTGAGTCGACAGTCGACAGTTCACAGTCGACAGGGGACGAGCGGACTGTCAACTGTCGACTGTGGACCTGGTTTAGATCCAATCAGGTGGGCAGGGGCGTAAAGGGGCCGCGCCCGGTGCTCGCTCGGTCCCTGCGCTCGACGAGCGCCTGGACGGACTCGACCCCTTCGGCCTGGAGCACGCCCAGCAGCTCGCGGTTGATCAGGGCCGGGGCCGCCCAGCCCCGGTAGACGAAGGCGGTGAGGATCTCCACCAGGCTAGCGCCCGCGCGCAGCATGGCGTAGGCGTCGCGCCCGGTCGAGACGCCGCCCGCGGCGACGATCGTGAGCCGCCCCGCGGCGTGGGCGGCGAGCTCGCCCACCAGGGCGAGGGTGTCCTGGAAGATCGGCTTGCCCGTGATCTGGCCGTAGCCGATGGAGAGTTGGTCGGTCTGCTGCCGCCGCGCGGCGCTGGCGACCACGCCCTCCAGGCCGGCCTCGATGCAGGCGTCGAGCAGGTCCGGCAGACGATCGCGCTGCTCGCTTCGGAAGAAGTAGGGCACCTTGACGAAGGTGGGCCGCTGGCGGGCCCGGGCGAGGACGTGGACCAGCTCGATCGCGGTGGCCACCTGCTTGGTGCGATCGGTATCGCGGGTGTTGGGACACTCCAGCCCGACCTCCAGCGCCTCGGCGTAGGGCTGGATGGCGGCCACGTTCTCCAGGATCTCCTCGGGGGTAACGCCGTGGACCTCGGCGAAGATGGGCACCCGCCGCCGCTCCAGCCGCCGCAAGTTGCGGATGGAGTGCTCCCGTCCCTTGCTGGGCAGCCCCATGCAGTTGAGCAAGGCGCCCTGGGCGGGGAGGCGCCCCATGCGGGGCAGGGGATTGCCGGGCCGGACATCGCGCAGGATGGCGCCCGGGGCCAGGTAGCCGAAGCCCAGGTGCTGGAGCGAGGCCAGCACGTCGCAGTCCTTGTCGAAGCCGGGCGCCAGGCCGATGGGGTTGGCCAGCCGCAGGCCGTGCAGCTCGAGGCCCAGGCGCGGATCGTGGTCCGGACCGCTGCCGAGGACCTCCCACAGGCGTGGCCAGCGCAGCGCGGCCAGGGCGAGGCGATGAGCGGTGTCGGCGGGTACGCGGAACAGGGTTGGGCGAGCGAGGCGGGTGTAGAGGTCCATGCGGCATGCCTCCCGAGCCGGCTGGCGGGCCTGGCGGCGCCACGCGATCTCACCGCCTGCTATCCAGCCTCTGGCCACGTTCGATACTCTAATGAGCGCGGGCTGCGAGGTCAAGCGGGGACGTTCACCACGGAGACACGGAGACACGGAGAGTGCAGATTTGAGATGGCAGAGTGCAGATTGAATCTGCACGCTGCACTCTGCGCTCTGCACTCTGCGCTCTGCACTCTCAGAGGCGAGCGCTGCCCACCGCTGGGCGCCCGCGGTCGACGAGCGCCTGGACCGAGTCGATCCCTTCAGCCGACAGGACGGCCAGCAGCTCGCGGTTGATGAGCGCCGGCGCCCTCCAGCCTCGATAGACGAAGGCGGAGTACACCTCCACCAGGCTCGCGCCCGCGCGCAGCATCGCGTAGGCGTCGCGGCCAGTGAGCACACCGCCCGAGGCGATGATGGTCAGCCTCCCGCCGGTGAGGCTGGCCATCTCGCCCACCAGAGCCAGCGTGTCCTGGAAGATGGGCGCCCCGGCCATCTGGCCGTGGCCGATGGAGAGCTGGTTGGACGCGGCGCGCCGCGTGCCGCTGGCAATGACGCCCTCGAGGCCGGCCTCGAGGCACGCCTCCAGGACAGTGGGCAACTGGTCGCGCCGCTCGACTCGGAAGTGGTGGGGCACCTTGGCGAAGATCGGCTTGCGCCGAACCCTGCCGATGCCCCGGATCAACTCGACCACCGTGGCCAGCTCCTTGTTGCGATCGGTGTCGCTCGTGTTGGGGCAGGCCAGCGAGACCTCGACGGCCTCTGCGTAGGGCTGGACCGCGACGACGTTGTCCAGGATCTCCTCGGGCGAGACGCCCTGGACGTCGGCGAAGATGGGCACCCGCCGCCGCCGCAGCCGCCGCAGGTTGGCGAGGGCGTGGTCCCGCCCCTTGCTCGGCAGGCCCATGCAGTTGAGCAGGGCCTGTTGCTCGACGACCCGAGCGAGCCGGGGAGTCGGATTGCCCGCCCGCACGTCGCGCATGATGGCGCCCGGCGCCAGGTAGCCAAATCCCAGGTGCATCAGCGCCCCGAGCACGTCGCAGTCCTTGTCGAATCCAGGGGCCAGCCCGACCGGGTTGGCCAGCTTGAGACCGTGGAGGTCCAGGGCTAGCCGCGGGTCCACCTGCGGCCCCGCGCCCAGGAGCCGCCACAGCGCGGGCCAGCGCAGGGCGGCCAGCGCCAGGCGATGCGCGGTATCGGCCGGGACGCGGAACAAGGCCGGACGAACGAGGTTCGTATAGAGGTCCATGCTACATCCCTCCCGAACAGGCCGAGGAGCCACCAACATGGCCTGCAATGCTGAGGGCTACTCTACTGGGCACGGATCGGGAGGTCAAGAGCGGTCCGTACCCCGGTAGGCTTTGAGGGCTCGATCGACGAAGGCAGCCTCTTGCTGGCGGAAGTGGCTGGCCTCTCTGCCCAACCCCTTCCGGCAAGCAGACCGGGCGGCGGGCTATGGCTACGATAGCTCGATCCTGCAAGCGGAGTTCGCCCTGACCCAGGTGCTGGACCGCCCCCTGACCGGCCGGGTCTTCTTCGAGGAGGTGATCCGCGAGCACCTGGACCTGGGCCGACCCGACCAGGTGCAACTGATCTTCGCCCGGCGGGTGACCAAGCGCACCCCCGGGCGGTTCCGGACCCGGGTGACCCCCTCGGTGATCACCCCCTCGCTCCACATCGACTACAAACACAGCCGGATCAAGCAGTATCACAAGGAAGGGCGGGCCCTTCGGACCGAGACGACGATCAACGACACTCGGGACTTCGGCATCGGCAAGCGGCTGCACAACCTGCCCGCTCTGCGGGGAGTCGGCTTTGGGGCCAACCGACGTCTGCTGAACGTCCAACGAACCAGCCACGATGGTGCGATTGGCGAAGACGGGTTTCGTCGGATCACTCGGCCGATCCAGGTGGAGGGCCAACGAGCCTCCGCCCTGCCCTTTGGCGACCCCCGCACGCAGGCCCTTTTCCGCGCCTTGGTGCTGTTCTGTCTTCTCCCCCAGGGTTTCTCCAATGGAGCGTTGCGCGAGCAGTTGGTCGCGCTGCTGGGCATCGACCCCAGCCACATGACCCCTGGAAGGATGACCTACGACCTGAGGCGCCTGCG
>JACQUR010000509.1 GCA_016210245.1 Chloroflexota bacterium | reverse complement strand
GTCTCCGTGACTCCGTGGTGAACGTCTCCTCGGATTTCCTTTGGGAGGTGGATAAGGTGGACGCAACCGATGAGGCGCACAGCAGCGCCAGCCGGCGACAACAGGTCGTGCCCGGGGCCTTTGATATCAGCGGGGCGATCGATCTGCACATCCACTCGGCGCCGTGCCTGTTTCCGCGCGTCGGCGACGATCTGGAGATTGCCAGCGCCAGCCGCGCGGCGGGCATGCGCGCCATCGCCTTCAAGAGCCATCACGAAAGCACCGTCTCGCGCGGCTATCACACCATGCGGAGCGTGCCGGGCCTCACCGTGCTGGGCGGGATCACCCTCAACTGGCCGGTAGGCGGGATCAATCCGGCCGCGGTCGAAACCGCCTTGATGCTGGGCGGACGCATCGTGTGGGGACCGTCTGGCCATTCCGAGTATCATGCCAGGGTCACCGGCACGCCGGGCAAGTGGGGCGCCCCGGGCATGGAGATGCCGGCCCGCCCGGGCAGAGGCGTTACCGTGCTCGATGGCCAGGGCCACCTGACTGGCGAGGCCGTCGAAGTCCTGGACCTGGTCAGGCAACACGATGCCCTGTTCTGCACCGCGCACCTCAGCCCCGAGGAGATCCGAGCGGTGCTCCAGTACAGCCGCCCTCGGAAGATCAGGGTGCTGGTCAACCACGTCTTCTACTTCCCGCGGGTGGGCCTGGACGTCGTACGGGAGATCGTGGAATTGGGAGGCTGGATCGAGCTCATCACGGCCATCGCCCTGCCCTCCACGCCCCACTTCGGGGTCGACTACACCTTCGAGCGCGTACACGAGACGATTCGGGTGGTCGGTCCCGAGCGCATCGTTATCTCGACCGATGGTGGTGGCGCCGTGTTCGGCCTCTGGCCTCACGAGCAGCTCCGCTGGTTCGCCCAGAACCTGGTGAGCGGCGGAGTCCCGGCAAGCCAGATCCGCGAGATGATCGCGGCGAACCCGGCCAGGCTGGTGGGCCTGGAGTAGGGGAGGAGCAGCAGTGGACAACGCGCCAGGCGGCCCGATGGGCCTGGGCGATATCCTGGACGAGACCATCCGCCTGTATCGCCAGCAGGCCCTCGTCTACATCGGGCTCATGGCCCTGGCCTTCGTGCCCATCACCATCCTGGCCACGCTGGCCGGGGCGGGCTTCGGTCTGAGCGCGTTCCTGGACCCACGCCTGCTCGGGTCGTACGACTTCTGGGCCGGCGCGGCGGGCACCCTGGTCCTGTTCTCGCTGCTGTTCTTCGTCGCCTTCCTGCTCAGCCAGGGCGCGGCCACGGAGGTTGCGGCCGGCGGCTTCCTGGCCCACCCGCTGCAGCTCCGGCCGGCCTTCGCCTCGGCGCTGCGCCACTTCCTGGGCCTGCTGGGCATCACGATGCTCATGGGCGGGTTGCTGCTGGGCGCCGCCGTGGCCGACCTGGCCGCGACGGGGTTGCTGTTCGCGCTCAACCCCCTGCTGGGCCTGGCCGTGCTCGTGCTGCGGGTGCCCGTGGCCCTGCTGGCGCTGCTCCTCTACCTGGCCAGCCGAGCGCTGCGGCGCCCGCCCGTCCGGCTGCTGGCCATCCTGGCCATGCCCCTGGGCGCCGCACTCTACCTGGGCGTGCGCTGGTCCCTGTTCGTCCAGACCCTGGTGCTGGAGGGCCTGGGCCCCCGTGCCGCGCTCGGGCGGAGCTGGCGGCTGGTGGACGGCTACTGGTGGCGCACCCTCGGCTTCCTGGTCCTGCTGGCGATCCTCGTCGTGGTGCTCCAGTATGCGCCCGGCCTGCTGCTGGGCCTGGTGGTCTTCCCGGCCGAGGCGCTCACCCAGCCCGGCGTGTTCGACAACGGTCTGCCCCTCACCTACCTGGCCACCAACCTGGCCTCGGCCCTCGGGTGGGTCATCTTCGGCGCGGTGCAGTGGCTGGCGATGACCGTCTACTACTACGACCTCCGCATCCGCAAGGAGGCCTTCGACCTGGAGTTGCGCGTCCGGCGCCTGCGAGAAACATGAGCCGATTTTGGATTTTGGATTTTGGATTGCGGATTGCGCTGTGCGCTGTGCGCTGGCTCAATCCGCAATCCGCAATCCGCAATCCAAAATACGTCCTGGCGTTGGCGTCGCTGGCCCTGTCCGGCCCCGTGCTGGACCTGGAGGCCTATCGCGGCCTGGTGGCGCAGGTGGAGGTGGCGGTGGAGGCCGCGCGCCAGGCGCCGGTGCAGGAGCAGGTCCGGGTGGCCAGGGCTGAGGCCCAGCGCTTGCGGGCGGTGGAGGCGGTTCGCCTGGGCGAGGCCACCGTCGCGCCCCAGCACCCCGCCCTGCTGCGCGCCCTGGAGGCGGACCCACCCGACCTCGACGCCGCCCTGGTCGCGCTGGGCGCGCTGCGCCGGGCGCTGGCCGCTCCGCCCCGCCCCGAGGCGGAGCAACTCGGCCTGCTGGACAGCATCCTGGCCCGGCCCGAGTTTCAACCCGAAATCGGGCTCGGCCCGCTGGAGCTGCTGGCCGCGGTGGTCCTCTACGTCCGGCGCACCTTCATGGCGGCGCTGGTCTGGCTGGGCGAGTCGCTCCTGGGCCAGGCCGCCCCGGGCGTGGTCGTCGTGGGCGGGCTGGCGGCCGGACTGGTCGCCGCGGCGGCGCTGTTCGTCGGACGCAGTCTGCGCGGCAGCCTGGTGGTCGACCTCCGCCCGCCGGCGAGCCGAGACCAGCGGGCACGCCTGCGCTCGCAGGGCCTCTGGCTGGAGGGCCAGCAGTTGGCCGCCCGGGGCGACGCCCGGTCAGCGATCCACGCCCTCTTCCTCTCGGCTGCGCTCCACCTGGACGAGCTGGGCCTGCTGCCCTTCGATCCCAGCCTCACCAACCGCGAGCACCTGGCCCGCCTCGCCCGGCCCGACCTGCGCCCACTGCTGGAGCCCCTGGTTGCCACCTTCGACACTCTCTGGTACAGCCACGCCCGCTGTGAGCGCGTCGACGTAGAGCACATCCAGCATCTCGCCGCCCAGGTGCGGAGCGTGACCCAGTGAGCCGACACTGCCCACCCCCCACTGCCTGCTGCCTGCTGCCTTCCGCCTTCCGCCTCCTGCTCCCTGCCTTCTGCCTTCCGCCTTCTGCCTCCTGCCTCCTGCGGAGCGTGCCCCGGTGAGGTCCCCCTGGCTGCTGCTGGCGCTCGGCCTGCTGCTGGCCGGGCTGGTGGGCAGCACGCTGCTGGCGCGGCAGAACCAGCGCTTCGTGCCCCTGACCACCTACTCGCCTCAGCCGGATGGCGCGCGCGCCCTGGCGCTCTGGCTGGAGGCCATGGGCGAGCCGGTGCTGCGGCTGGAGGCCTCGCCCTACGCCCTCGACCCCTCCGTCCAGGTGCTGTTCGTGCTCGAGCCCAGCAGCTTCTTCGAGCCCGCGCACGGGGAGGCGCTGGAGGCCTGGGTGCGCCAGGGGGGCATGCTGGTCCTGGCCGGCAACCACCTGCCGGCGCGGCCGCTGCTGCAGCGCTTCGGCCTGGAGCCGCGCCCCGTAGCGCCGCGGGTGGAGCGGGCAGGGCCCGCCCAGCCGCTCTTCCCCGCCCTGCCCGTGCGGGAGGTGGTCCTGCGTGCTCCGGACGTGCTGGAGGTGCGCGGCCGGGCGGTCGTGCCGCTGCTGGCAGAGGGCGAGCAGCTCCTGGGCGCTAGCGTGGAGGTGGGCCAGGGCCGGGTGGTGGTCCTCGCCTCGCCCTACCCGCTCACCAACGCCGGGCTGTCCCAGGCGGACAACCCGGCCCTGGCGCTCGACCTCCTGGCCCTGGCACCTCCTGGCGCCACCATCGCCTTCGACGAATACCACCACGGGTTCATCCGACGCGAGCAGCAGTCGGCTCTGGCCCTGGCCCTGCGCTCGCCCTGGGGCTGGGCAGTCGGCTATGCCGGGCTGGCGACGCTGGCCTACCTGGCCCTGAGCGGGCGCCACTTCGGCCGCCCCGTGCCGTTGGTGCGCGAGCGCCGCCGCGGCGTGGGCGAGTACGTGCGCGCCATGGCCCACCTCTACCGACGGGCGGGCCAGCGCCGCTTCATCGCCCGCCACTACGCCCAGCAGGCGCGGCGGCGGCTGGCGCGCGGACTCGGCCTCGACCCCACGCTGCCTCTGCCCGCCCTGGCAGAGTGGCTGCGCACCCGCGGCCGCCCGTCGACTGCCCTGCTGGCCACCCTGGAGCGCCTGGAGAGCCCGGCCGCCCTCGGCGAGCGCGACCTGCTCCGCCTCGTCCAGGCCACCGACGCGCACCTCGCCCGGCTGCTCGGATCCGGAGTCCTGGAGGAACCGTGAGCGCGAGGCGCTCGTCCGAGCGCATCACGGAACGACGTTCGCTGGCTCCCCGGCCAGGAAGGCGTGGACGTTGTGGACGGTCGTGTCCAGGATGCGCTGGAGCGCTTCCTCCGAGTTGAAGGCAATGTGGGGCGTGACGACCACGTTCTCCCGCCGCAGCAGCAGGTGGCCGCGGACGGCTGCCTGGAGCTGCTCGGCCGCCACCCCGTGAGCCAGGAGCTGCCGCTCTTCGGCGATCAACTCCTCGCCCTCCAGCACGTCCAGGCCCGCTCCGGCCAGGATACCCTCGTCCAGCGCCCACAGCAGCGCCTCGGTGTCCACGAGCCCACCCCGGGCGGTGTTGATGAGCAGGCTGCCCCGCTTCATCTGGGCCAGCCGGGCACGGTCGATCAAGTGGTGGGTGTTGGGTCGGTACGGCACGTGGAGGGTGACGATGTCCGCCTGCCGCAGCACCTCCTCCAGCGGAACGTAGCGGAAGCCCAGCACCTCGGCCAGCAAGTGGTGCGGGTGGGCGTCGTGCGCCAGCACCTCCATGCCGAAGCCGCGCCCGATGCGGACGACGTGCAGCCCGATGTTGCCTGCGCCGACCACCCCCAGGGTGCGGCCCTTGAGGTCGAAGCCGCGCAGGCCCTGGAGCGAGAAGTCGCCCCGGCTGGTGCGCACGTACGCCTGGTGGATCTTGCGCGAGAGGGAGAGGATGAGACCGAAGGTGTGCTCGGCCACAGTATTCTCTCCGTAGGTGGGCACGTTGCTCACCACGATCCCCCGCCGCCGGCAGGTTTCCAGGTCGATGTGGTCGTACCCCGTGGACCGGGTTGCGATGCAGCGCAGGTCCGGGAGCTGGGCCAGCAGGTCGGCGGAGAGGCGCGAGTAGATGAAGACCGTGGCCAGGGTGGCCCCCTGGGCCAGGTCCAGCGTGTCGGGCCTGAGCGGCGCGTGCGTGGCGCGCAGCTCGAGCTCGGCCAACTGCTGGCGCAGCACCCCTTCCTCCCACGGCTCCACTTCGAAACAGGCGATCACGGGCGGCACGCTATCCTCCCTCGGGTTGGAGGTGGGAGGTTGACGGTTGGAGCGAGCTCCAACCATCAACCTCCCACCTCCAACCCCTAGCCCCGGCTCGCCTTGCCGCCGCGGCCGCCGCCGGGCGGGTGGCCCCGGCCCTCGGAGCGCCGGCCCATGCCGACCCGTCCGCCCTTCTCGGTGCGGTGGGCCTGCTTGGCCGTGCCCAGGACGCTCGGGTTGAGCGGCTTCTTCAGGCGCGCCTGGCCAGGCTCCTGGGGAAGTTGCCGTTGATCCTGCATGCTCATGCGCCACCTCCCTGCTAGTCGGCAGTCGTCAGCCTCACTTCCCTGCCGGACGGCTGATTGGGGAAGTTGCCGCCCTGAAGGGCGGACTTGGACGTTAGGCCCGCCCTTCAGGGCGGCAGCCCCTTGGACGTTAGGCCCGCCCTTCAGGGCAGTAGCCCCAACCCCGGCGAACTGATGGCTGACGGCTGCCTCACCCTCCAGCAGCAGGCCGCCGACCACCGCGCCGGCAGCCCCAGCCCCGGCGAACTGGTGGCTGACGGCTGCCTCACCCCGCTCCGGGCCTGCGCCGCTGGTGAGGGGCCGGCTCCTCCGGCGAGGGCGGGGTGACGGCGCCGTACTCGCCGCTGGTCGGGCCGGCCTCAGCCACCACCACCCGCTCCTGCGGGGTGCGCCCGCGCGTGCGAGTCCGCTGGCGCTCGTGGTAGTCGTTGAGCTGGTTCTGGAGCTTGTCCACCACTGCGTCGAGCGCCACCCGTACCTCGGCAGCCCGCGCCTCGGCCCGCAGCACGCTCCCGCCCAGCTCCAGGGTCACCTGGACGATCTCGCGGTCGACCACGCTCCTGGTGTGCTCCAGGCTGAACTCCACCTCGACCAGGTCGATCTCGGGTACGTAGCGCGCCAGCTTGGCCACCTTGCGCTCGGCCAGGCTGCGCATGCTGGGGGTGACTTCCAGGTTCTTGCCCTTGATGATGATCAACATGCGTTCTCAGTCAAAAAGCAAGCGCCACAGGCAAAGGAAACCCAGGCCCGCCAGCCTGTTCTCCTGCCTCTTGCCCTTTGACCCTTGACCTCCTACTGAGTCGACAGTCGACAGTCCACAGTTCACAGTCTGCTGGTGCCCTGTCGACTGTGGACTGTCGACTGTCGACCTGGTTTAGACTGCGGCTGCCGCCACGGGCTGGGTGGACCGGACCGGGACCGAGACGCGACGCACCAGTTCCGCTACCGAGTGGTCATCCGGGCAGTTGACCGCGCAGTCCCCGAGCGACAGGATGCCGATCAGCTTGCCCCCAGGGTCCACTGCCGGCAGGCGGTGGACCTGCTCGCGCATCATCAGCCGGAAGGCCTGGCCCAGGTCGTCGTCGGCGCTGATGGTGATGGGATGGAAGGTCATGAACTCGCGTACCTGGCAGGCCCTGGGATCCAGCCCGGCAGCTACACACTCGATGGCGATATCCCGGTCGGTGACGATGCCCACCAGTTTGTCGCCCTCGCAGATAGGCATCACTCCCACGTTGAGTCGCTTCATCTCGCCCGCCACCTCGGCTACGCTCTCCGAGGGCTTCGCGCAGCGGACGTGCTGGGTCATCACGTCACGCACCTTCATAGCTCTGCTCCTTGTCGCTTGCCTGGTCAGGCGGTGGGGCGAGCCTCCGCCTCGCAGCCCGGCGCTGCAACATCCATACCCCCTGGCGCAGCCACCGGGGGAGGGGGACCTGGCGGCACCGGCAGGGTTGTCCGTGCCGCCAGGTCCCCCTCCCGAGTTGACAGTTGACAGTCGGCAGAGCACGCGCGGACTGTGAACTGTCGACTGTCAACTGTCGACTTGGTCTAGGCCTTGGTCGCCTTGACCTGGATGCGCCTGGCGCGCGCGGCCGCGGCCTTGGGCAGGGTCAGGCGAAGCAGACCGTGCTCGAAGGTTGCCTGGGCGGTACCTGAGTCGACCTCGTTGGGCAAGGTCACCGTGCGGCGGAACTTGCCGCAGGGGCGCTCGTGGAGCAGGTAGGTGGGCCCACCCTCCTGGGTCGTTGGGCACGGGATCTCGCCGCTGAGGGTGATCGTGTTGCCCGTCACCGAGATCTCCACGTCCTCCGGGCGCACGCCGGGCAGCGGCACCTCCATCGTGTAGGTGTCACCGTGCTCGTAGAGGTCCATGCCCACCCAGCCTTCGCGCTCCATCATGCGGCGCGGGGTGATGAAGGCATCCTCGAACAGCCGGTCCATGGCCTCGCGCAGCGAGGTCATCTCCCGGAACGGACTCCAGCGCTCGATAGCCATCTGATTCCTCCTTAGGCTGAACGCAGGTGATGTGCCGTGTGGCCGTTGCCACACGTGTGTTGGCGGGATGCAAACCATATGCCGCTAGCCGACCGGCCAGCGGCATGCGCCCTGCCAGCAGCACATGGAGGGAGATGCATGCTGTGTGCCCATTCACGCACAGCCCGGGCCCCTAGCCCCCACCCGGAGGCCTGGGCTAGAATGTAGCCGTACCCCGGCAGCGCATGGATGAAGAGATGAGTGTCTCCGAGGTGGGCGAGTTCGGGCTCATCGAGCGCCTGGCTCGGCTGGTGGAGACCAGGCCGGCCCCGCGCTCTGCTCCCCAACCCGTCGGCCTGGATCTGGGGATCGGCGACGACGCCGCCGCCTGGCGCACCACTCCCGATCTGCTCCAACTGGCCACCACCGACACGCTGGTCGACCAGGTCCACTTCGACCTGGCCACCACCGGTTGGCGCGACCTTGGCTGGAAGGCGCTGGCCGTGAACGTGAGCGACATCGCGGCCATGGGTGGCAGCCCCCGCTACGCCCTGGTGACCCTGGGCCTGGGCCGGAGCCAGCCGGCCGCCGACATCGAGGAGCTCTACCGCGGCGTGCAGGAGCACTGCCAGGCTTACGGGCTGGCGGTGGTCGGCGGCGACATCGTGCGCTCGGCCACCACCTTCATCAGCGTGACGGTGGTGGGCGAGGGCAGTGAGCCGCTGCTCAGGCGCTCGACCGGCGTGCCCGGCTACCGGCTCGCGGTGACCGGCTGGCTGGGCAACTCGGCCGGCGGGCTGCGCGTCCTGCGCCAGTTGAAGGAGCAGCGGCGGAAGGAGCCGCGCAGCGCCGCCGAGCGCACCCTGGTGGCCACTCATCGCCGCCCACAGCCGCGCGTCCAGGAAGGGCTGGCGCTGGCCGAGCGGGGCGTGACCTGTGGCATGGATGTCAGCGATGGCCTGCTGGGTGATACCACGCGCCTCTGTGAGGCCAGCGGCCTGGGCGCGCGCTTGTACCTGGAGGCGCTGCCCGTTCATCCCGCTTTGCAGGAGGTGTTTCCGAACGAGTGCCGCCAGATCGCCCTGATCGGCGGCGAGGACTACGAGCTGCTCTGCGCCATCGCGCCGGACCAGGTGGAAGCCGTTCAGCGCGGGCTCGAGCGCGCGACCGGCACCCGCCTGGCCGTGGTGGGCGAACTGGACGGGCCGCCGGTGCATGGGCGGCGGGTGCGGGTACTGGACGCCTCCGGCGCGGAGGTGGAGCCGTCGGGCTGGTCGTGGGAACACTTTTCGTGATTTTGGATTTTGGATTTTGGATTTTGGATTCCAAGATCCCCGAGGTCCTCAATCCAAAATCCAAAATCCAAAATCCAAAATGAACCAGGTGCGGCTGGTGACTGCCTCCCCGGAAGAGACACGCCGACTGGGCCGGCGGCTGGGGGCGGCGGCCGAGGCGGGCGACGTGTTCTTGCTCGAGGGGCCTTTTGGGGCGGGCAAGACGGTGCTGGTCCAGGGCCTGGCCGAGGGGCTGGGCGTGCAGGGGCCCGTGGCGAGCCCCTCCTTCGTCATCGCCACCCAGCACCGCGGCCGCCTGCCCCTCTACCACGTGGACCTGTACCGAGTGGAGCAGCTCGAGCCGGCACTGCTGGAGGCGCTGGACGAGTACATGGCCGACCAGGGCGTGACCGTGGTCGAGTGGGCGGAGCGCCTGCCGGAGGACCTGCGCCGCGAGGCGACGCGCATCCAGTTGGCCCCGGCCGGCGACGAGCGGCGGGAGGTGCGCCTCAGCACCCCCGAGGAGCGGCTGGCGCGAGCCGCGGAGGAGGGGAGTGCTGAGTGCTGAGTGCTGAGTGCTGAGTGACTCATGCCTCGGTCCTCATGCCCGAGTCCTGACGCCGCTAGGCCTTGGCGCCGGCCAGGCGGCGGTCCTGCGGCAGGTAGTCCTCGGGAACCTCGGGCGAGCTGTACTCGTAGGGGCCCCGGTACACGCTGGGGAGCGTATCCCCCCAGTTCCCGTGCGGCGGGGGCGAGGGCGCGCTCCAATCCAGCGTGTTCGCGTGCCACGGGTTCCGCTCCGCCCGGGGGCCCTTAAACAGGCTCCAGATGAAGTTGCCGAGGAAGACGAACTGGATCGCGCCCAGGCAGAAGGCGCTCACCGACAT
>JACQUR010000508.1 GCA_016210245.1 Chloroflexota bacterium | reverse complement strand
GCTGGCCGCGTGCTGGTGGAGAGGCGCCAGAGCCGTGGGGATACCCGCGAGGGCATCGATGATCCAGTCACTATCGACGAGGTAGCTCACGGTCTGTCCGCTGGTTGGGTGCCTTCCTCTCGCGCGCGGTAGACGAACGCCTTGAGCGCTTCAGGGTCGATTATGGAGAGATCTACGAGCGTTAGCCGTCAGTTGGGTGTGTATTGCCGCTCCCGAATCTGCTGGTAGCCCATCTCTGCTGTGGCAGGCGTATTGGTAGAGGGAAGAGAGGTGCATGCTCAAACCACAGGGCATCAAATTTGCTGGCGAAGCCCTCGCGCAGGTGTGCCGCCGCCATCAGGTGCGTGAGTTGGCGTTATTCGGCTCCGCCCTACGCCCGGACTTCCATGAGGGCAGCGACATCGACCTGCTGGTAGAATTCGAGCCGGATGCCCAGGTCGGGTTCCTGGCCCTGTCGCGCCTGCAGCGAGAGCTTTCGGAGCTCTTCGGTCGAAAGGTGGACTTGGTCCCGAAGGGTGGCCTGAAACCCGTGCTCCGCCACGAAGTACTTGCCCATGCCCAGGTCCTCTATGCGGCCTGAGCAGCTCTACCTGGCCGATATCGTTGAGGCTGCCGACGCGATTCGGGGCTTTCTATCCGGGCGCGACCGCGAGAGCTTCCTGGGCAATGACCTGCTGCGAAGTGCCGTGCTGCACAAGCTCACGATCATCGGTGAAGCAGCGGCGCGCCTCCCAGCCAGCTTTCGAGAATGCCATCCCGAGGTGCCGTGGGCCGACATCGTGGGCTTCCGCAATATCGCCGTTCACGCCTACTTCGC
Source organism: Chloroflexota bacterium (assembly GCA_016210245.1). Lineage (GTDB taxonomy): Bacteria > Chloroflexota > UBA6077 > UBA6077 > JACQUR01 > JACQUR01. The sequence continues at coordinate 4,848 of JACQUR010000508.1, read as the reverse complement.
CGTCGATTGGTCTATCGTGTGGGTTGCAGCAACACGGGACGCGCTGGAGTTGCGGCGTCAAGTGGCGGCAATACTTGCTACCGAGTTCCCTCAGAGCGACTGGGCCTCCAACGAGAGCTAGCTGAGGCTGGCCGATAGAAAAGCGGCACCGCGTACCTCCCCCCCACACGTGGCAAACAGCAAAGACCAATTGGTTGTATGGCGCCCATACGCAAGCTACAATGGCATATGCTGGAGTCAGGCATCGGCCAGGCCACCCCGGGAGCGCGGGCTCACCGGGGTGCCCTGTCTCTGAGACACCAGGAAGAACAAGGGGCCCCCTGCGCGCCAAACGAACCCAAATCATGCCCTCTCAACGGAGTTCCGCTCTGACAGCAATCCAGGCCCATCCTGACTCGACTGCCGCACCGCTGCTGCCCTCTCAGCGCGAGGCCATCGCGGTCATCGACTTCGGCTCGCAGTACAGCCAGTTGATCGCCCGTCGCGTGCGCGAACTGGGCGTCTACTGCGAGCTGCTGCCCCACGACGTCGACGAGGCCCGGGTGCGAGCGCTGGATCCGCGTGGCTTCATCCTGAGCGGCGGCCCGGCCAGCGTCTACCAGGAGGGCGCGCCCCAGTTGCCCCCGGCGGTGCTGGCCCTGGGGCGGCCGGTGCTGGGCATCTGCTACGGCATGCAGCTCCTGGCGCACGCCCTGGGCGGCCGGGTGGCCCCCAGCCAGCGGCGCGAGTACGGCCACGCGGTGGTGCGCGTCTGCACGCCCGACTATCCCCTCTTCCGCCACCTCCCGCCCGAGCTGCCCGTGTGGATGAGCCACGGCGACGTGATCGAGCGCCTGCCGGCGGGCTTTCGGGCCCTGGCCGAGAGCGAGCACTCGCCCGTGGCAGCCATGGCCAGCGACCAGGGTCTGATCGGCCTCCAGTTCCACCCCGAGGTGGTCCACACCCCGGCCGGCAAGGAGCTGCTCCGCAACTTCCTGTTCGAGGTGTGCGGCTGTCGCGGCGACTGGACCTCCGGCTCCTACGTGGAGCAGGCCGCGGCCGACATCCGCGCCCGCGTGGGCGACGGACGGGTCATCTGTGCCCTGTCCGGGGGAGTGGACTCGGCGGTCGTGGCCGCACTGGTGTACCGCGCCGTGGGCGACCAGCTCACCTGCATCTTTGTCGACAACGGGCTGCTGCGCCAGGGCGAGGCCGAGCAGGTCATCCGCGCCTTCCGCCAGCACCAGCACATCCCGCTCATGCATGTCGACGCCCGCGCCCGCTTCCTCAACCGCCTCGCGGGCGTGGTCGACCCCGAGGAGAAGCGGCGAATCGTGGGCGACGAGTTCATCCGCGTCTTCAACGAAGAGGCCCAGAAGCTGGGCACGATCGATTTCCTGGCCCAGGGCACCCTCTACCCGGACGTCATCGAGAGCACCAGCCACGAGACCCGCGCCGCGGCCCGCATCAAGACCCACCACAATGTGGGCGGCCTGCCGGCCGACCTGCCCTTCCAGCTCGTGGAGCCGCTGCGCTACCTGTTCAAGGACGAGGTGCGGCGGGTGGGCGAGGCGCTGGGCCTGCCCGAGGAGCTGGTCTGGCGCCACCCCTTCCCCGGTCCGGGCCTGGCAGTGCGCATCCTGGGCGAGGTGACCGACGAGCGGCTGGCGCTGGTGCGTGCCGCGGACGCGATCGTCATGGACGAGGTGCGCCGGGCCGGGCTCTATCGCCAGGTGTGGCAGAGCTTCGCCGTGCTCACCCCCGTGCGCACCGTGGGCGTGCAGGGCGACTTCCGTACCTACGGCCACGTCGTGGCGGTGCGTATCGTGACCGCCGAGGATGCCATGACCGCCGACTGGGCACGCGTGCCCCACGAGGTGCTGGCAGCGATCTCGAGCCGCATTGTCAATCAAGTGCCGGGCGTCAACCGCGTGGTCTACGATATTACCTCCAAGCCACCGGCGACGATCGAGTGGGAATGACACCATGAAGGTCCTGGTAGTCGGCTCCGGCGCGCGCGAGCATGCCCTGGTCTGGAAGCTGGCAGCTAGCCCGGCCGTCACCGCGGTCTACTGCGCCCCGGGCAACGCGGGCACGGCCGCGCTGGCCCACTCGGTGCCCCTCGCCGCCGATCGCATTCGCGAACTGGTCGGCTGGGCGAAGGAGCAGCGCATCGACCTGGTCGTCGTCGGGCCGGAGGCGCCCCTGGCCGCCGGCCTGGCCGACACATGCGCGGCGGCCGGACTGGCCGTCTTTGGTCCCAGCGCCGCGGCGGCGCAGATCGAGGCGAGCAAGGTGTGGGCCAAGGGCTTCATGGAGCGCCACGGCATCCCGACCGCCCGCGCCCACACCTGCAACTCGGTGGATGAAGCCCGCCGGGCGCTCAAGGAGTTCACCTACCCACTGGTCATCAAGGCCGACGGCCTGGCGGCCGGCAAGGGCGTGGAGGTGGTAGGCTCGGAGGAGGCTGCCCGCGAGACGCTCGAGCGCTACATGGCCCGCAACGAGCTGGGCGCTGCCGGCCAGCGGGTGGTGATCGAGGAGTTCCTCAGTGGCGAGGAGTTGTCCGTCTTCGCCCTGTACGATGGCCAGGACCTGGTCCTGGCCCCGCCGGTGCGCGACTACAAGCGCCTGGGCGACGGCGACCGGGGGCCCAACACCGGCGGCATGGGCGGCTACGCCCCGGTGGCGCGCGCGGACGCGGAGCTGATGGCGCGCATCCGCGCCGAGATCCTCGAGCCCACCCTGGCCGGCCTGGAGCAGGAGGGCCGCCCCTACCGCGGGGTGCTGTACGGTGGCCTGATGCTGACCGCGCAGGGACCGCGGGTGCTCGAGTTCAACTGCCGCTTCGGCGATCCCGAGACCCAGGTGCTGTTGCCGCTGCTCGAATCCGACCTGGCCGAGCTGCTGCTGGCGGTGCCCAACGGCAGCCTGGGCCTGGCGCAGGTGCGCTGGTCTCCTGGCGCAAGTTGCGCCGTGGTGCTCGCCTCCCAGGGTTACCCCGGCCCCCTGCGCACCGGCGTGCCGATCGAGGGGCTGGACGAGGTGGAGCCGGGCATGTTCGTCTTCCACGCCGGCACCACCCGCCGCTCTGAGGCGCCAGCCGCCAGCGGCTGGCGCGCCCTGCGCCAGGGCCTGGGCCTGGGTGGCGGCGAAAGCGACGTGCTCACCGCCGGCGGCCGGGTGCTCACCCTGGTCGGCACCGGCGCCACCCTGGCCGAGGCCCGCGAGCGCGCCTACCGCGCCGTGGAGGTGGTCCGCTTCGAAGGCCGCCAGTATCGCACCGATATTGGGGCGGACGCGGGGACGCGGGGACGGGGAGACGCGGAGAAAGGACCGGACCTAACCCCCCGGCCCCCTTCCCTGCCAGGGAAGGGGGAGCCGGATAGGGACCGGAGCGGCACCCCTCCCCTGGCAGGGGAGGGGCCGGGGGAGAGGTCCGGCTCCGCGTCCCCCACCCCGCTCGTCTCGATCATCATGGGCTCGGAGAGCGACCGCCAGGTGATGGAGCCCGCGGCCAGCGTGCTGGAGAGCCTGGGCATCGCCCATGAGGTGCTGACCATGTCCGCGCACCGTACCCCGGAGCGCGTGCGCGCCTTCGCCCAGGGCGCCGAGGCGCGAGGCATCCGGGTCATCATCGCCGGCGCCGGCCTGGCCGCCCACCTGCCCGGCGTCATCGCCTCCTGGACCAGCTTGCCCGTGATCGGTGTGCCTCTGGCCGCCGGCGAGCTGCGCGGCCTGGACGCCCTCTACGCCATCGTCCAGATGCCGCCCGGCGTCCCGGTCGCTACCGTCGGCATCGGCGCCCCGGGCGCAAAGAACGCCGCCTACATCGCCGCCGCCATGCTCTCCCTCAGCGACGACACCATCCGCCAGCGCTATCAGCAGTTCCGCAAACGACAGATGGAAGGGTGAAGAGGGTTGGAGGTTGGAGGTTGAAGGTTGGAGCACCCAACCTTCAACCTCCAACCTCCAACCTGCTCCGACGATGATTCCGCGCTACACCCACCCCGAAATGGCCCGCGTCTGGAGCGAGGAGCACAAGCTGGACACCTGGCTGCGGGTGGAGCTGGCGGTCTGTGAGGCCTGGGCCGAGTTGGGCGCTATCCCCCAGCCCGAGCTGGCCGCCATCCGCCGCGCCACGGTCGACCCCGCCCGGGTGCAGCAACTGCTCCAGGAAACCCACCACGACATCATCTCCTTCGTCCGCGCCGTGGCCGAGAGCGTCGGCCCGCCCGGGCGCTTCATTCACCTGGGCCTCACCTCCTCCGACGTGCTCGACACCGCCCTGGCCCTCCAGGTGCTGGAGGCGGCGGCCATCCTGGACCAGGACCTCCAGGCGCTGGAGGCCGCCACGACCGAGCTGGCCCGCCGCCACAAGCTCACCCCGATGATCGGGCGCACCCACGGCATCCACGCCGAGCCCACCACCTTCGGCCACAAGATGGCCCTCTGGGTCTGGCAGATCCGCCAGGACCGCGAGCGATTGGCCCAGGCGCGGGACGAGTTGGCGATCGGCAAGCTCTCCGGAGCGGTGGGCACCCACGCCAACGTCCCGGCCGAGGTGGAGGAGCGGGTCTGCGCGCGCCTCGGCCTCGCGCCCGCCGCTGTCTCCAGCCAGATCATCCAGCGCGACCGCCACGCCTACTTCATCGCCACGCTGGCGGTCATTGCCGCCACCCTGGAACAGATGGCCACCGAGCTGCGCGGCCTCCAGCGCACCGAGGTGAGCGAAGTGGCCGAGCCCTTCTCGGCCGGCCAGCAGGGCTCCTCGGCCATGCCTCACAAGCGCAACCCGGAGCTGGCCGAGCGCATCTGCGGCCTCGCTCGCCTGGTGCGCGGCTACGCCCTGCCCGCCCTGGACGACGT
>JACQUR010000503.1 GCA_016210245.1 Chloroflexota bacterium | reverse complement strand
GGGTATCCGAGCCGCGACCGTGAGGGTGCGCCGACCCGGAGTCCGCCCTCCCTCACGGTAGCGGCGCGGATACCCCCCTGCGAATCAGCAGTTGGTGTCGTTCACCAACGTGGCAGGGGGGCCAGCCGCGGCGGGAGGTGTGCCGCCCAGGAAGCACGCGCCACCAGCGCGGAAGAAAGCGAGGAAGAAGAAGCGGCGCTGAGGCCTGCGTGACAGCGTTCACCGAGGTAGAGAGATCTTGAAACCCAACCTGGGGCGCACGGGGGATGGTAGGGGCTTGGGTGGGCTCGCGCCTATTGCCGGAGGTGCCCTCTCGCCAGCGGATCAACTCAAGCGGCCCTATTGGAGCAATGTCCGATGGCTACGAGAGCTGAGACCGATCTCAAGGTTGAGCGAGAGCTGAAGTCACTCAGGCTATTCCTGGAGACGCTGCCCGAGCTCGCCAGGGAGTGGCAAGACCTCGGCGACGGGGAGCGGGCTTCCTGGAGTCGCGACTGGGACCAACTCATGGGAGCAGTCGAAGTGGTCCTCCACCCTCGCTATCTCTCCGGTGCTATGACCATTAACCAGCGGACCCGCTACTGCGAACTCCTCTCCAAGATCGATCAGGCGCGCCCCTTGATTCGGCAGTTGAACCTCTACTCGCCGCTGGTACCGCTTGACAACGTCGGATGAGTTTGGCGGCCACCTCGTAGTGTGTTCGCTAACCGAAACGACGTGGGTCACGCCGTCGAGCGGTAAGCGTCGCCACGATCTCCGACCGTAGGTGAGTTTACGACACGATAGTACTCCCGGCCATCAGCGACTCTCCTCGGGCTCCAGGCGCGCCGCATGCATGGCCGAGGCGGGCGCTACCCCGGGCACGTGCGAGCGCCGCACCAGCCCGACCAGGTCGTCGATGAGCGAGTAGGCGACCGGCACTGCCACCAGAGTGAGCACCGTGGAGGTGAGCAAGCCGCCGATGACGCCGATGCCCATCGACTGGCGCAGCTCGGCGCCCGCGCCCACACCCGCCGCGACCGGAACCATGCCAAAGATCATGGCCAGGGTGGTCATCAGGATCGGGCGCAGGCGGATTGGACCGGCCTCGAGCAGCGCCTCGCGCGTGGAGCGCCCGCGGCGCTTGAGCTGGTTGGTGAAGTCGACCAGCAGGATCGAGTTCTTGGTGACCAGCCCCAGCAGCAGGATGAGGCCGATCATCGCCAGCAGGTCGAGCGCCTTGCCCGCCCCGAACAGCGCCAGGAGTGCCCCGACCACGGAGAACGGCAGGGCAAGCATGATGGTCAGGGGATGGATGAAGCTGGCAAACTGGGAGGCCAGGATCATGTACACGAACAGGATGGCCAGGCCGAGGGCGAGGCCCACGGACGAGAAGGCGTCGTCGGTGAAGCGCTCCTGGCCGGCGATCCTGGCCGTGACCCCCGGGGGCAGGCGAAGTCCGGCCACCGCGGCGCGGGCGTCGGCGACCACGGCGCCCTGGCTGCGGCCGAGGTAGCCTGCGCCGACGAGCACCTGCCGCTGGCGATCCTGCCGCTCGATGGCCGCTGGCTCGGTGGAAGGCACGGCGCTGGCCATGGAGGCCAGGGGCACCAGGACGCCACGCCCGGCGGTGATCGGCAGGCGCAGCAGGTCGTCGGCGGAGGCGCGATCGGCTGCCTGGAGGCGAACGATCACGTCGACCTCCCTGTCGCCGGTCTGGAAGCCGCCGGCCCGCTCGCCGTTGACCAGCGCCCGCACGGTGCTGCCCACCTGGGCGGCCGAGACACCCAGGTCGGCGGCGCGCGGCCGGTCGACCACGACCGCCACGCCCGGCTGGCCGGGCTGGATCGAGCGGTCCACGTCGACGGCGCCGGGCACCTCCTGGAGCGCCGCCATCACCTGGAGCGAGGCGGCGTCGAGGTCCTGGTAGCTGGCGCCCTGGAGGCTGAACTGGATCGGGCGGCCTCGCAGCGCGCTGATCACCGTGCCCCCTCCTGCGAGTTGGGTGGCCGAGGCTGGCGCCACCGACAGCCTGGCCCCCCTGGTGGCGGCTTCCAGCTCCGGCCGCACCGCCGCCACCACCTGCTGGGTGAGGCCATGGCCTTTGGCGACCAGCTTCACCTGCAGGGCGGCCTTCCCCACGCCACCGTCCTCCGACCCAACGGTCGTGAACACGTGGGCCACTTCCGGCCGCCGCCGGAGGATCGCCTCCAACTGGCGGGCGGCTCGGTCGGTCGCCTCCAGGCGGGCGCCGGGGGGAAGCTCGACGCCGACCTCGAAGGCGCCCTGGTCGGTCTCGGGCACGAAGGTCCTGGGCATCAGGGGCACGACGCCCAGGCTGGCGAAGAACAGAGCCAGGCCCACCCCCAGCGCGAGCAGGCGGTGGCGAAGGGCCCAACCCAGCAGGCGGCGATAGCCGGCGTCGAGCCCCCGGAACAGGCGCTCGACCCGGCCCGCGCGCTGGCCGCGCTGGTGGGGCTCGATCCGCTTGAAGAAGTGGGCCGAGAGCATCGGTGCCAGGGTGAAGGCCTCCACCAGCGACAGCAACACGGCGAGGGCGACGGTCAGGCCGAAGTCGCGCAGCAGCTTGCCCACGATGCCGCTGGCGAAGGCGATGGGCAGGAAGACGGCGACGATGGTGCTGCTGACCGCCAGCACCGCCAGGGCGATCTCGGCCGTGCCCCGCTGGGCGGCGACCCAGGGTTCTTCGCCCGTCTCCATGTGGCGGAAGATGTTCTCCCGGACCACGATGGCGTCGTCGATGAGCATGCCGATCGAGAGCGACAGCGCCATCAGGGTGAGCATGTTCAGGCCCATGCCCAGCGCATGCATGGCCGCGAAGGTGCCCAGCACGATCACCGGCAGGCCGGCCACCGTGACCAGGGTATTGCGCCAGTCACGGAAGAAGGCGAAGACGACCAGCGCCGCCAGCAGCCCACCGAGGAGCATGGAGAGCTGCACGTCACTCACCGCCTCCCGGGTGAACTCCGACTGGTCCGTTGCCGCCACGACTCCGAGGTCGGGGTAGTCCTGGCGGATGCGTGGCAGCTCCCGCTTCACCGCCTCGGCGACGGCGACAGTGTTGGTGCCGGACTGCTTCTGGATGGTCGCCACGACCGCGTCCTGGCCATCCAGCCGCCGCAGGGCACGCACGTCCGCGTAGCCGTCGGACACGTCGGCCATGTCCTTGAGCTGCACGCTGGCGCCCCTCGCCGTTGGCACAGGTACCGCGCCGAGCTCCTCCAGCGAGCGGAACTGGCCCGCCGTCTTGACCACCTGCTCGCGGGCGCCCTCGACCACCCGCCCGCCCGGCACGTCCACGTTCTCGCCCCTGACGGCCTGGATCACCTGCTGGGGCGCTACCCCGAGCGCCTCGAGCCGATCGCGTTGCAGGTCGACGTGAACCTCGCGCACCCGGCCACCGGTGGCCTCGACCGAGCCGACGCCTGGCACGCGCTCGAGCCGGGGCTTCAGCGCGTCGTCCACCAGCGTTCGGAGTTGCTCGGGGGAGCGTTTGCCGCTCGTGTCTGATACGGCCACGCTCAGGATCGGCGCGGCCGAGGGGTCGAAGCGCTCGATCAGCGGCTCCTTCACGTCCGCGGGCAGCGCGTTGCGCACCGCCCCGACGCGGGTGCGCACGTCATCCGCGGCCGCCTTGGCGTCGCGCTCGAGCTGGAACTCCACGATGACGATCGAGACGCCGTCCCGGGAGGTGGAGCGGACCGACTCGACCCCGTTGAGCGAAACGACCGCATCCTCAAGTGGTCTGGAGACCGAGCGCTCCACCTCAGATGGACTGGCGCCAGGGTAGACGGTGCGAACGGCGACAATGGGGAGGGAGATATCGGGCAGCAGGTCGAGCCCCATGCGCGAGTAGAACAAGGCGCCGACCACGATGGCCGCCACCATGAGCATGGTGATCAGGTGCGGCTGGCGGATGGACAGGTCCGAGAGCCACATCCGCTCGGGCGGCTGCTCAGCCACGGCCATCTCCTTTCAAGCATGAAGATTTGCATATTGGAAAGACGTGGCCACGAAAAAACGCACGCTCATCGCGCCCACGCATCCAGAATGCCGATCAGCTTCCGCAGCAGGACAATCAACTGCTCGCGCTCCTCCGCTGTGAACTGGCGCAGGAGCTGCTCGAGCCGCTGCTGCATGAAGGCGTGGATGGCCTGGTACAGCTCCCGGCCGGCCTCGGTCAGGGCCACCCGCACGATGCGGCGGTCCTCCGGGTCCGCCAGCCGCTCGACGTAGCTGCTCTCCACCAGCCAGTCGACCATGCGGGTGGCCGTACTCAGCGGCACGGCCAGCGCCTCGCTCAACTGGCCCATGGTCAACGGCTCCTGCTGCCGCGCCAGCACCACCCCGATCCGGTAGAACAGGTCGTAGTCGGCCGCCCGCCTGGCCCCGCCCTCGGGCTGTATGGCCCCCAGGCGGTCCTTCAAGCGGGCCAGGTCTTCGGGCAGCACGGCCTTGAGGCGCGGCTTGAGGCGGACCAGGTCATCCCAGACCGCCGCCAACTGCATGGTTTGGCGGACCAGGGTCGGCTCGGTCATCGATTCCATAGCGCAATCATTCCATACTAGAACCATTACACCAGGAACTGGAGGGGATGTCAAGGGCGCCACCTCGCCCACTTCACCCCCTCCCACCACGCCGGGCACAGCAGCCCGGCGGCCAGCGCCACAGCCCACGCGGTGGGTGGGAGCGGGGCAACGTGCAAGCGTGCCTGGAGGAAGGGCAGCGTGACGCCCAGCGCGACCAGCGCCAGCGCGCTCGCTGCCCACAGCAGAAACGGGCGGTTGGCGAAGACGGGCGAGCGCAACAGGGGCTGGCGCTCGGAGCGCATGTGGGCGGCCAGGGCCAGGTGGCCCACCATCCAGGCGGCGAAGGCGGTGGTCTGGGCTGCCGCCAGCCCGAGGCCCTGGCTCCAGGCCCAGAAGTAGGCGATCAGCACCGCGCCCGCGAGCGACAGGCCGCCGCCGAGGATGCCGAGCTGCACCGAGCGGTCCATGAACGGCTGCCGGGGATCCCTGGGAGGACGGGCCATGAGATCCTCTTCGGGCGGCTCGGCCACGAAGGTGGTCGAGGCGCCCAGGTCCATGAACAGCTCCAGCACGATGATCTGGACCGGGGCGAACGGGACCGGCAGGTGGGCGAGCACCGCGACCAGCGAACTGGTGACCAGGGCGACCTTGGCAGCCAGGTAGTAGCGGACCGCCTTGCGCAGGTTGGCGTACAGGGTGCGCCCGGCTCGCACCGCGGTGGTGACCGTGGCCAGGTTATCGTCGGCCAGCACCAGATCGGCCGCCTCGCGGGCCACGTCGGTGCCGGTGCGGCCCATGGCGACGCCGATGGCCGCCTCGCGCAGGGCTGGGGCGTCGTTCACCCCGTCCCCGGTCACCGCCACCACCTCGCCCTGCGCCTGGAGCGCCCTGACCAGGCGCAGCTTGTGCTCGGGGGTGATGCGGGCGAAGACCGAGGCCTCGCCCACCAGGCCGCGCAGTCCCTCGTCGCCAGCCCGCTCCAACTCGCGCCCGAGCACGATCCTGCGCGTGTCGATCCCCACCCGCTCAGCCACTGCCCGCGCGGTCGCCGGGTGGTCGCCGGTGAGCATCAGCACCCGCACTCCCGCCGCCCGCAGCGCGGCGATCGTCGCCGGCGCCTCCGGGCGCGGCGGGTCCTCCAGCCCGGCCAGGCCCACGAAGGCCAGGTCGGCCTCGGCCGAGGCCGGCTCCGACCGTTCCCCTGGCTCCAGCCGCCGCTCGGCAAAGGCCAGCACCCGCAGGCCGCGCGCGGCCATCTGGTCGGCCGCGGCCTGGAGCTGGCGCGCGCGCTCGGCGTCCAGCGGCTCCGTTCGACCCCGTTCCAGCGCCTGGGAGCAGACGGCCAGGATCGCCTCCGGCGCACCCTTCGCCGCCAGCCAGCGCTCGCCATCCCGCAGGTAGACCACGGACATGCGCTTGCGAGCGTCGTCGAACGGGTGCTCCTCCACCACGGGCGCCCTGGCACGCACGTCCGACACCCGCAGCCCGGCCTCCTCCGCGGCCGCCAGCAGCGCCACCTCCGTCGGGTCGCCGAAGAAGCTGGCCGGACCCGTGGCCAGGGTGAGCTGGGCGTCGTTGGCCAGGACGCCGATCGCCAGCAGCCGCTCGGCTGCGCCCCGCCGGTCTACTTCCTGGGGCGCGCCCTCGGCCCAGAGGGCCACCACCCGCATGCGGTTCTCGGTCAGCGTACCCGTCTTGTCGGTACCGATGGCGGAGACGCTGCCGAGCGTCTCCGCGGCCCGCAGGCGCTTGACAATCGCCCGCTGGCGGGCGAGCTGGAAGGCGCCCAGGCCGAGCACGATGGTGATGAGGATGGGCAGCTCTTCCGGGACGGTGGCGAAGGCGAGGGTCAGCCCGGTCAGCAGCATCTCCTGGAGCGGCAGGCCGGCCACGAGCACGCCCAGCACGGGCACCAGCACGCTGAAGCCCAGCGCCAGCCAGACCAGCCAGCCGGCAAGCTGGCGCATGTGCAATTGGAGGGGGGTGCGCGGCTCGCGCGCTGTCTGGGCCAGGCGGGCGATGCGCCCGAGCTCGGTCTGGCGCCCGGTCGCGACCACGATGCCCCGGCCCTTGCCGGCGCTGACGACCGTGCCGGCGAAGGCCAGGTTGCGGCGGTCGCCCAGCTCCGCCTCGGGCGCGAGCACGAGGTCGGCCTGCTTGGCCGCCGGCTCCGACTCGCCGCTCAGGCTCGACTCGTCCACCCGCAGCGCCACGGTCTCCACCAGTCGCAGGTCGGCTGGCACGCGCTCGCCAGGCTGCAGGAGCACGAGGTCGCCGGGCACCACGGCGCCGGTCGGGAGGCTGCACGCCTGGCCGTCTCGCACCACGGTCGCCGTTGGAGCGCTCAGGGTGCGCAGCGCGCCAATGGCCCGCCTGGCGCGGGTTTCGTTGGCCAGCTCGACTCCGGCCACGGCCAGGATGACCACGAAGATGGTCAGCGCGTCCGCCAGCTCGCCCAGCAGGGCATAGAGGCCGGCCACCGCCAGGAGCAGCAGAACCAGCGGCTCGGTCAGCGCCTCGACGGCCTCCTCCCACCAGGGTTCGCGCCGACGGGTGGCCAGCTCGTTGGGGCCGTGCTGCCGCAAGCGCGCGGCGGCCTCCACAGTCGAGAGGCCGCCCGCAGGGTCCGTGGCGAGCTGCGCGACGCTCTCGGCGATGGAGCGGGCGTGCCAGGGCAGGGGCGCCGCGGGGAGGCTTTCAACCATGGCAGTCACCTCTCGGAATGGCAGATCGCCGGGGACCGCGGCCCGGCCTCATGAGCGGGCCTGCGGTCCCTCGCCCTCTGCCTGTACGTGCTCGTGGGCATATACTCCCGCGGTGAAGGTTTCCAGGACCACGCGGCCGTGCGCCAGCGCCTCGGCCGCGCTCGATCCGCCGGGCGCGGCGAAGAAGTCGCGGGCGCGAATGCGCTCGTGCCAGCGCTCGAGCTTGTCCCAGTCGGCCTCGACGTCCTCCAGCTCGGCGAACGTGAACTTGCCCTTGCGGCTCTCCCGAGCGACCTCGTCCTCAAAGCGCTCCAGGTTCTCAACCAGCTCGAGGTACTCGGCGTCGCGGGCCTGGTTGAAGCGGTCGAGCAGCCACTGCTCCCACTCGCGGCCCGGAGAGACGGTTTCGAGCAGCGACACCTCGCCCTCGAACTCGCGCACCCGCGTCGCCAGGGCCTCCAGCGCGGCGCGCACCTCCGGCCGATCAGGCAGGATGGCGACGGCCTGCTGGAGGTAGACGGTGCCAAGGTGCTTGAGCTGGCGCCACACGTAGGTCCGCCGCCCGGGCGGGTCCTGGGGCACGCGATAGATCAAGAGCAGCCAGCGCTGGCGGGGCTGGTCTGGCGGGGCGGTCACGCGCGGCTCCACGGCATGTCACAGTCGTTGCTCGTAACGTTGGTGACATTCTACTCGCCGCAGCGCGGGTTGTCACACCAAGTCCGGGTGATTCCCTCTGCTTTCCGCACCGTGCAGGGCATCGGGGCAGGACCTGGTGGGGCGGGCATCTCTGCCGGTGGGGTGGGCGTCTCTGCCCGCCCGTGGCCCGGGGGCCCGGACGCGCGGGCAGAGACGCCCGCCCCACCGGTCTCCCCGCGTGGCTTGCAGCGCTCGAAGCAGTAGCATTCACGCGGATTTGGTATCACCCGGTGGCCGCAGGGTGGGTCTGCGCGCTGGTGCCCTGTGACTCCCGATTCGTAGGGTGGTATCCGAGCTGCGACCGTGAGGCCCTTCGACGGGCTCAGGATGAGCGGACCCCGGGGTCCGTGCTCCCTGACGGTCGCGGCTCGGATACCACCCCCCACGTCACGGGTAACAGAGCGCTAGGCCCGAGTTGGGGCTCCGGCCGCGGAGCCGCGCAGCGCCTCCAGCGAAGGGATGCCCTCCTGATCGAGCAGGGCCAGCAACTCGGCGTTGATGCGGCGGGCGACGCCCCAGCCTTCGTAGACCAGGGCAGTGAGCAGCTCCACCGTGGTCGCGCCGGCGGCGATGGCCTGGAAGGCATCGGCGCCGGAGAAGATGCCGCCCCGCGCCCGAATGGCGGCCTTGCCTTTCGTGACCTCGCGGAGGTCGCGGATGGCCTGCAGGGTCCGCGCAAACAGGGGGCGGCCAGTCACCGTGCCCCGGCCCACCGAGAGCCGCGGCTGGGGGTCCTTCCAGACACTCAGGGTGCTGAACCCATCCGCGCCATAGAACATGGCCCGCTCCACCACCTCCAGCCGCTCCTGCCGCTCGGCCTCGGTGTCGTAGTTGTTGATCTTCACGAACAGGGGCCGGGACTTCCGTTTGGCCAGGGCGGCCATGAGCCGGTCGAAGTTGTCGAGTCGCAGGAAGTCGCCCGCGTCGTCCAGGTTGTTGTTACAGCGCAGGTTGAGTTCCAGGGCGTTGGCCACGGGTTGGACGGTCTCGAAGCAGCGGAGGTAGCCCTCGAAGTCCATGGCTCCGAAGCTGGCGATGATCGGGACGAGGCTGCGGCGGCGCGAGAGCTGGGCGGCGCAGTAGGCCGGGCCCTTGCTGGGCAGGCCCATGCAGTTCATCATCGCCTCGCGCTCGGGCAGGCGCACGATGCGCGGACGCGGGTTGCCCGCGCGCGGCTCGGACATGATCGTGCCCGGCACCAGGTAGCCAAAGCCCAGCCGACTCATACCCGTGGTCAGCTCCGCGTGCTTGTCGAAGCCCGGGGCCAACCCGACCGGGTTCGGGAACACCAGCCCGCTCACCCGCACCGCCAGGCGGGGGTCGCGCACCGGGCCGCCGGCCAGCAGCCGGCACAGGGCCGCGCTGCGCAGCATCGGCTTGGCCAGGTGGTGAGCGGTTTCGGGATCGATGCGGAAGAGCAGCGGGCGCACCAGGGACTTGTAGAGATCCATCGTAACCCCCTCGACGGGATGGTCTTGCAGCGTGGCAGGCGAGGCCGTGGTCGTGGGCGTGAGGGCGCAGCCCTGCAAGAGCAGTATGGAACGGGCGAGAGTGGGTGTCAATCCTGCCCATGCCTCGCCACATCGC
>JACQUR010000502.1 GCA_016210245.1 Chloroflexota bacterium | reverse complement strand
GTGCTGAGTCCTGAGTAGTCTGCCTCTCACTCAGGACTCAGCACTCAGCACTCAGCACTCAGCACGACCGGTTGGGAGGAGGGCTCTGATGGGACAACCCCGCGTCGGCCACCATCCAGGACTGATGACCGACCTCTACCATCCTGATGCCGCCTACGTGAGCTGGCGGGCAGGCAAGAACGGGCCCACCACCTTCGATCTCTACACCCGCACGGCCCCCTTTGGGGGAGTCTATTTGCTGGTCGCCGGGCTGGAGATGGCCCTGGACTTCGTCCAGGCCTTCCGCTACACGGACGAGGAGTTGAAGTACCTGGCCACGATCCGCGACTACGAGCCTGGCTTCCTGGCCGAGTTGTCCAGGCTCCGCTTCAGCGGCGAGATCCTGGCCATGCCTGAGGGGACGATCGCCTTCCCCAACGAGCCGCTGCTGCGGGTCACCGCCCCGTTCCGCGAGGCGCTGCTGCTCGAGTCGGGGCTGCTGCAGGCCCTCAACCTGGCCACGCTGATCGCCACCAAAGCCGCACGGGTCGTCTGGGCCGCCCAGGGGCGGCGCGTGGCGGAGTTCGGCTTTCGGCGCGCCCAGGAGCCCTACACGGTCGCCCGCTCGGCCTACATCGGTGGCTGCTGGAGCACCTCCTTCGTCGCCGCGGCCTATGAGTTCCGCATCCCGGCCACCGGCACCATCCCCCACGCCCTGGTCCAGCTCTTCGAGACCGAGCAGCAAGCGTTCGAGGCCGTGGCCCAGTCGTTCAACCGCTACACGCTGCTGCTGGACACCTACGAGCCGCGTCGAGCCATCCACACCGCGGTCGAGGTGGCCCGCAAGTACAAGGACCACCTGGGCCACACCCTGGTGGGCGTGCGCCTCGACTCCGGCGACCTGCTCGGCGACAGCCAGTACGTGCGCCAGGTGCTGCGTGAGGCCGGGCTGGATGACGTGAAGGTGCTGGGCTCGGGCGACCTGGACGAGTTCAAGATCGCCCACTTGCTGGCCGAGGGCGCGCAGATCGACTCCTTCGGCGTGGGGACCACCATCGGTGTGGGCGCGGGCTCGGTGGAGGCGGGGGTCGAGGGCGGCGCCCTGGGCGGCGTCTACAAGGAGGTGCTCCACGTGGACGAGCGCGGCCTGGAGCACCCCACGGTGAAGGTCGCCGCGGAGAAGAGCACCTGGCCGGGCAAGAAGGAGGTCTACCGGGTGGGCGGCTTCGAGCAGGACGTCATCCAGCTCGCCAGCGAGCCGAAGCCCCCCAACTCCCAGCGCCTGCTCAAGCCGGTCATGCTCAACGGCGAGCTGGTGCCGGGCGCCCTGCCGCCGCTGAGCGAGATCCGCGAGTTGGCCGAGCACAACCTCAAGCAGTTGCCCGAGCGCTACCACGCCCTGATCGCCCGCGACCCGTACCCGGTCCGCTTCAGCCCCAGGCTGCGCGCCCTGCGCGACCGCCTCGTGGCCGAGCAGGAGCGCGAGGGGCCACCAGCGCCGCGATCGCGGACGGAGCGGGACGCCGAGCGCGGCAACGGCCGCGAGCCAACACGAGTGATGAGTGATGAGTGATGAGTGGAGGTCCCCACTCATCACTCATCACTCATCACTCATCACTGGAGACGACCCCATGCCTGGCACCGTACTCCTCGAAACTGAAGGCCACCTGGCCATCGTCACCCTCAATCGAGCCCAGGCGCTCAACACCATCAGCAGCGAGCTGGCGAGCGACCTGGTCGAGGTCTGCCAGCGTGTGCAGCAGGACGACGACCTGTGGCTGGTGCTGGTGCGCTCCAGCAGCGAGCGGGCGTTCTGCGTGGGCGCGGACCTCAAGGAGCGGCGCGACATGGACCTGGCGCGCTGGCGACGCCATCGCGAGCTGCTGGGGCAGGCATTCGAGGCGCTGGCCGGGCTGGACAAGCCGGCTATCGCCGTGGTGGACGGGCTGGCCCTGGGCGGCGGGTGCGAGCTCGCCCTGCTATGCGACTTCATCCTGGCCAGCGAGCGGGCCGAGTTCGGGCTGCCAGAGGTGAAGCTGGGCATCATCCCCGGCGGCGGCGGCACCCAGAGCCTGCCCCGTCGGGTCGGGGTGGCCATGGCCAGCGAGCTGATCTTCACCGGGCGCCGCGTTGGCGCCCAGGAGGCGCTGCGGATCGGCCTGGCCAACCGCGTCGTGCCGCCCGACCAGCTCTGGGAGACCGCGCTCGGCGTCGCGGCCGAGATCCTTCAGAACGGGCCGCTGGCCGTGCGGCAGGCCAGAAAGGCGATCCGGCACGGAGCCGACCTGGCCTTTGCGGCCGGCTGGGCGCTGGAAACCGAGGCCTACAACGTCTGCCTGCTCAGCGAGGACCGGGCCGAGGGCCTCGCCGCCTTCAACGAGAAGCGCAAGCCCCGGTTCAAGAACCGGTGAGGTGATTGCGGATTTCGGATTGCGGATTGCGGATTGAGGTTCCGGGCCGCTCTCAATCCGCAATCCGCAATCCGCAATCCGCAATCCGCAATCCGCAATCCGGGGGGTACCCAATCCAAAATCCCCGCACCGACAAGTGGTACCTTGGCGCAGCCGGGGCGGTGTTGTGGGCCCCGCCCTTCCCACGCTGGCTCGACCGCCCGGGCTTCTGGGACCGCGCCCACGTCTACCGCTACCCCATCGAGCCGGTCTACGCCGTGGCCGTGCTGGACGAACGGGGGCGCGAGCTACCCCTGGAGCTGGCCGGGCGGCGCTGGCAGCCGGGCGAGCTGGGGCAGACCTACCGCGGCCCGGGCGGGCTGGAGGTGGCCGAGACGCGGGTCGCCACCCCCGACGACTGCCTGGTTTCGCTGCTCCGCCTCCACAACGGCCCCGACCAGGCGCGCCGCCTGGGGCTCGTCGTCTGGACCTGCCAGCCGGGCGAGGGCCTGGAGGCCGCAGGGGCCGAGCGGGAGCGGGCCAGCTTCCGCCGTCGTCTCACCCTGGCAAGCCTGCCCCCCCTCTCGGTTTCCGCTGCCCTGGGGGTGAGCCTCCCGGCGCGCGCGGGGCTGGCGCTGGCGGAGCACGGCGCTCCCACCCCGACCTGGGCCTTCAGCCCGCTGAGCGAGCGCCTGGACGAAGGCTCGCTCGGCGGGTCGGCGCCCTTCGCTCACCTGGGCGTGGTGGGCCAGGTGGAGCTCGCCGCGGGCCAGAGCCAGTCCGTCGTCTGCGCCGCCGCCCTGGCCCTCGACCCCGCCGCGGCCGCTGGCGCCCTGGAGCGGTGTCTCGCCGCCCCGGCTCCCCTGGACACGACCCGCCGCTCCTGGGAGCAGTTCTTCGCCTCGGCCCCGTCGTTCACCTGCTCGGACCCCTACCTGGAGCAGGCGTACTGGTACCGCTGGTACGGGCTGCGGCTGCTGACCATCGACCGCCCGGCCCTGAACTATCGCCACTCCGTCGTGTGCGAGGGGATCGACTACTTCCGCGCGCCGATCAGCTACAGCGCCCAGTGCCACCTGCGGGAGGTGCGCTGGCTGGACTCGCCCCGCCTGGGCCAGGGCCTGCTGCGCACCTTCACCCAGCACCAGCGCCCCGACGGCAGCCTGCCCGGCCTGGTCCCACCCCAGGGCGAGTACCCCGAGGTGTTCTACCACGCCGACTGGGGCGGCGCGGCGCTGGCGCTCCACCAGGTCCACCCGGACCCGGCCTTCCTGGCCGAGATCTACCCCGCCCTGGCCGGCTACGCCGCCTACCTGGAGCAGGTCCGCGATCCGGACGGCAGCGGGCTGTGCGAGGTATGGAACCACTACGAGACTGGCCAGGAGTACATGAGCCGCTACCTGTTCGCCGATCCCCAGGCGGACCGGGAGCACTGGGGCAACGTCTTCCGCCTCAAGGGCGTGGACGCCAGCGTCTACGCCTACCAGACCTACCGCGCCCTGGCAGCCCTGGCGGCGGAGCTGGGTCGGCCCGAGGCGGCCGAGCGCTGGCAGCGGGCCGCGCAGAAGGCCGGCCAGGCCATTCGCGCCGCCCTTTGGGATCCCGCACAGGAGTTCTTCGTCGACGCCCTGCCCGGCAGCCTGGCCCGCTCGCCCGCAAAGGCAGCGGTCGGCTTCTACCCATTCATGGCCGACCTGGCCGGCCCCGAGCACCTGGGCGCCCTGCGGCGGCACCTGCTGGACCCCGGCGCCTTCTGGACCCCGTTCCCGGTGCCGAGCACCAGCGCCGACGACCCGCTCTTCAGCGCCGAAGGGCTCTGGCGGGACGTGCGCCGCAACTGCCCCTGGAACGGGCGCGTCTGGCCGATGGCCAACAGCCACGTGGCCGAAGCGCTGGTCCGTGCGGCGGAGCACCTGGACGAGGCGCTGCTGCCGGCCGCGGCCGAGTTCCTGCACCGCTTCGTGCGCCTGCTGTTCTTCGACCAGGACCCCGCCCGCCCCAACTGCTTCGAGCACTACCACCCCTTCACCG
>JACQUR010000500.1 GCA_016210245.1 Chloroflexota bacterium | reverse complement strand
TCAACCTGGTTTACAGCCAGCGCAACCGCAGCGCCTGCATCCGCATCCCCACCTACTCGAGCAAGCCGGCTGCGCGGCGGCTCGAGTTCCGCGCCCCCGACCCGTCGTGCAACCCGTACCTGGCCTTTGCCGCCATGCTGATGGCTGGCCTGGATGGCGTGCAGCGCAAGATCGAGCCGCCCGAGCCGATCGACGAGGACCTGTACGAGCTGCTCGGCCACGAGAACGGGGACCGGCCGAAGATCAAGAGCACCCCGGGCAGTCTGGGCGAGGTGCTGGCCTCGCTGGAGGCGGACCACGATTACCTGCTCAAGGGCGATGTGTTCACCGAGGACCTGATCGAAACCTGGATCGAGTACAAGCGCGAGCGCGAGCTGGAGCAGGTCAGCCTGCGCCCGCACCCATACGAGTTCCACCTGTACTACGACATCTAGAGCGGTTTCCCGATTCGCTGGGACGGGAGGGCGGGGCGAGGACGCCCCGCCTATCGCTTTCCAGCATTCACACGGCGGCGGCTCGGATCCCCGACCTTGACAAAATCGGAATTTCGGATTTACGATTTGGGCATGCCGAAGAGGATCAGCGCCACCACGGCAGCGAAGAAGTTCAGCGAGGTGCTCGACCAAGTCGAGCACTTCAATGAGACGTTCGAGGTCGAGCGCCACGGCCGCCCCATCGCTCAGATCAGGCCGGTCGAGGCGGCCGCTCCAGGGCGAGTGCTCTGGGGCGAGGCCCTCGCCGCGCTGCGGGCCGGACCCCAACCGGACCCGGCCTTCGCCGAGGACCTGGAAGAGATCAGGAAGTCGGTGAGCAATCTCCCGAGCGATCCGTGGGCACACTCCTAGACACCTCAGTGCTCATCCGGGCTGAACGGGCAGGCCTACAGTTGTCTGTCCCTGATGGCGAGGAAGTCGGTATCGTATCGATCACGGCTTCCGAGCTGCTTCACGGGGTCCATCGCGCCGATCCCAGGAACAGAGCGCGCCGCGACGCCTTTGTTGAACACGTGCTCCGTACCATCCCCGTCAAGCCGTTTGACCTCCACGCGGCGCGTGTCCACGCACAGCTCTGGGCTGATCTCGCCAGCTCCGGCAAGCTGATCGGTCCGCATGACCTGATTGTTGCCGCCACCGCCCTGGCATTGGGCTGGTCAGTAGCCACGTACAATCAGGATGAGTTCTCACGGGTTCCAGGCATCTCCATCAGCGGGCCTGAATTCGGTGAGACATCATGAGCAGGCCAGAGGACAGTAGTCGACTTCAACCTACAACCCGGCGAGGGATGCGATGGCCCGCGCCAGCTCCTCCGGCCGCTGCAGTGGGATGTCGTGGATGGTGTCGTCCATCCAGTGGACGGCCGCCCGCGGGATCAGCCGCTCGGCCGCGGCCACGCCCGCCGCTTTCCGCTCCAGGAAGGCAGCCTCCCGCTCGTTCTCGGGCTGGCGCCGGGCCGGCAGCAGCAGCGTGGGGCAGCGCAGGCGCGGCCACAGCTCGGACGGACGCAGCTCCCACAGGGCGCGGACGAGTTGCATGTGGCGCTCGCGGGTGAGGCGCGGGGAGATGCGGTCCTGCGGGTCGACCTGGAAGTTGGCCAGCACGATCGCCTCCACCGTCGGCGACCACAGTCCGCCCAGCGGCCCGCTCCGCACCCTGGCCAGGAACTCCGGGCGCGCCATGCCGGCGAGCTGCGGTGGGGCTAGCTCGCGCTCGACCTGCTCCCAGCTTCGGTCTGTGGCCTGCAAGTCGGCGAAGCCCCCGTCCACCAGCACCAGCGCCGCCACCGCCTCCGGGCGAGTGGCCGCGTAGACGAGGGCCACGCCGGCGCCCCAGGAATGGCCCACCAGCACGGGCTGCTCGACCCCTGCGGCCTGGAGGAAGCACTCCAGGTCGGCGGCCGGCGTGGCGACGTCGTAGCCCTGGTCCGGCTTGTCGCTCTCGCCATGGCCGCGCTGGTCCGGGGCGAGCACGCGGAAGCGCGGCGCCAGGTGCGGCGCGACCAGATCCCAGATGTGGCGGTTGGAGGCCAGGCCGTGGAGCAGCACCAGCGGCCGCCCCTGGCCGGGCCACTCGGAGTAGGCCAGGCGCAGGTCGCCCAGGTCGGCCGTGCGCCTACGCGCCATCGCCCGGCCGCTGCTCGACCACCGCGCGCTCCGTCTGGCGCAACTGCTCCAGGTGAGTCCGGGCATGAGCGAGCACCGCCCGCTCGACCACCCCGCCCACGGTCGTCGGGCCGAGGCGCGGGTGGCTGCCCTCCATCGCCAGGTCGGCCTCGCTCACGCGCTCCAGGAAGGCCAGGGTATACTGACGCCCCTCCTCCAGCCAGGCCAGGAGCTCGTCCAGCGTCGCGGCGCCCCCACGGGCCACCCCTCCCAGCCGCTGGGGTTGGGATGCCTCGCGTCCCTCCACCACGCCCGTGGCGAGCAAGCGCTCGGCGCGTCCCACGTGGTAGAAGTGCATCTCCGCCAGATGGCCCAGCAGCTCCATCGCGGACCACTCTTCCGCCCCGGGGCGAGCGGTGCGCAGCGCCGGTGGAAAGCCCAGCGCCACCTGCCGCACCTCGGCGTGTACCTGGTTGAGCTGCTCGGCCAGTTCAGCCTTGTGCATGTGCCTGCCTCCTGGCGCGGATCGTCGGGTCGCCCCCCATGGGGTGCCCGCTGGCTGGAGAGTATAGCAACCCTGCCGGGGCGTGACGATACCTCTCCTGAGTCCAGGATTGGAAGGACACGTGGACGGGGACGCTTGCGTCCCCGTCCACGTGTCCTTCCAATCCTGGACCGGGTCCGTCCCTACTGGTCGGCGCGCCACTGCCACGCCTCCACCACCACCGCCCGCACGTCGCGCGCCTGCTCGGCAGAGAAGCGCCAGCGGTCGTCGTAGGTGGCGCGCTGGCGCAGGCTGGCTGTCTCCTCCAGCCACTGGCGCACCTCGCCCGCTACCCAGTCGTCTTCGAAGGCGATCAGCCAGACGGAGCCGTAGCGCTCCAGCAGGTCTGCCAGGCGCTGGCGGTTCGCCGCCTCGGAGAGGTTCGAGGAGAAGAGCAGGTCGTCTGGGGAGATCACCCGCGGACGGAAGACCAGCAGCTCCCCCTGGTGCCAGGTGTAGGGGTAGAAGTGGTAGTAGAGCGTGTCGTCGGTGAAGACGAGCGCGGCCGGGCCGGGGCTGCGCTCGCGCACGAGCTGCAGCGGTCCGGCGTAGGGGTCCAGGCGCGCCTGCTGGTCCAGCCAGGCGGACCAGCCCAGGGGCACGGCTATCAGCGCCGCCGCGGCCAGGCCCGCCAGCAGGAGGGGGCAGAGCCAGCGGCGCACCGCCGCCCAACGCACCCAGCCCAGCACCACGGCCAGGTGGTCGCCCGCCACCGCCAGCAGCAGCGCGTTGCGGGCGACCACCAGTCCGGCCAGCACGGCTGGCTGGTCGTGCAGGAGCTGGTGGTAGAGCGGCCATTCCGCCAGGTTGACCGCGCCAAGGCCGAGGGCGTAGCCCAGGCCGTAGCGGTCCGGCGAGACCAGCAGCACGAAGGGCAGGGCGTAGGCCAGGAACTGGGGGCTGTAGCCCTTGCCGAGCACCAGCAGGCCCAGCACGGCCAGGCCGGCCAGGGCCACCAGGTGCTGGCCTCGGGGGAGTGGGCGGCTGCGCCACCACAGGGCCAGGTAGACCGCTCCGCCCACCAGCAGCGCCGGCAGCGCCAGGGCGGAGAAGGGGGCGGGGGGATAGGCGCTCCAGAGGGCGCTCCCCGCCAGCACGTGGTCGCTCAGCGGCGCCACGCGCCCAAACTCGACGTAGCCATCCGCCACCGCCCACACGCTCTCCCACGGGCTGCGGGCCAGCATGGAGAGGAAGCTGGCCCGCAGGAACTCCAGGTGGGGCAGCAGCGGCGCAGCCACCAGGCTCGCCCCGATGGCGGCCGCGACCAGGCACACGACACGGGCCGGCCAGGTGCGTGCGGCCTTGAGCGCTGCCAGGAGCGCCAGGGCGGGCACGAGCTTGGCCATGAAGCCCAGGCCTGCCGCCAGCCCGGCCAGCCCCACCTGCTCGCGCACCGCCAGGTAGACGCCCAGCAGCAGGAAGAACAGCGGCAGCGGCTCGAACCAGACCATCCAGGTGAAGAGTGGGGTGAACAGCGCGCTGTAGAGCGCCGCCCCCTGCCAGGCCGCGGGCAGCCCGTGCAGCCGCAGCGCGAGCAGGTAGACCAGGGTCACGCAGCCCAGGTGGAAAGCCAGCAGCGCCCCGCCCAGCAGCCAGCGGAACCAGAGGAAGGAGCTGTCGTCCCAGGCCGGGAAGAGCAGACTCAGCTTATAGGCGCCGATGGCCAGCCAGGGGAAGAGGGGCGGATACTCCAGCCAGAAGTCGACGAAGGGATAGAGTCCCAGGTTGGAGAGGCGGGCGAAGGCGTAGTAGTACTCGTAGTCGGTCTGGCCAGCCAGGTAGCCGCCCGGGCGCACGGCGACCAGGCTGGCCACCTGGAACGCCGCCGCCAGGCCGAGCACCAGCAGGAAGGGCCCATGGGGGGATTTGGGATTTGGGATTTGGGATTTCGGATTTCGGATTGAGGGGACGTCGTGCTCGCCTCGATCATCCAGACTGCGGAGTCCAGCATCAGCATCAGCATCGGCCTGGGGGCTGTCGTTCGCGGCAGGTTCGTCCACCGCCCGGCACAGGGACGCAACGACCGTGCCGCGAGTCCACCGTCGAGAGTTCACCGTCGAAAGGGGCGCTGGCGCCCCTTTCGACGGTGAACTCTCGACGGTGGATCTGGGGGACAGAGGACCGGGCACGCCGTTTGCCGAAGCGGCAGCGGTCGGCCGGCAGCTCGATGGCCCGCGGCCGGGCACCGGTGAGGCGGCCAGCGCGCCCGGGGACCGGCTCATGCGTTGCCGCTGGCGGCCGATGGCTGCTGGCTGAATGCTGAGTTTGGGTTGGAGGTTGGAGGTTGGAGGCGTCCGCGCGCGGCTGGTGCTGGCGCTGGCGCTCGCCCTTGCGCTCCTGGGCGGCGCGGCGCCCGCCTTCGCCCAGCAAGCCGCTCCAAAGGAAGCTCTGGCCAAGCTCACGGTGAACCTGCGGGCCGGGCCCTCGACCGACGCGGACATCGTCGGCGAGGTCGCCCAGGACGAAAGCTTCCCTATCCTCGACAGAGTGAGCGGCGAGGCGGTGGAGGCCGGCAACCCGATCTGGTTCCAGACCGAGGGCGGCTTCGTCTACAGTGGCGGCGCGGCTCCGCTCTTCGAGCGATCGCCTCTGAGCACCGGCTTGACCGGTCGGTGGATCGAGGTCGACCGCGCCGAGCAGGTCGCCCGAGCGGTGGAAGATGGAGCTGTGGTTCATACCGCCCTGGTGACCGTGGGCAGAGCCGGGTTCCCGACGCCAGTCGGCGTGTTCCACATCCTGAGGCGCGTCGAGAACGAAACCATGGACTCGCGCACCATCGGTATTCCGCTCGACTCCCCACAGGGCTACTTTCTGACCGGCGTGCTGTTCACCCAGTACCTCACCGACGACGGGGTGGCGCTGCACTTCAACTACTGGTCGCCACCCGAGGCGTTTGGCAACCTGCCGGAGAGCCGCGGCTGCATCGGCCTGAGGCTGCCGGATGCGGAGTTCTTCTGGAACTTCGCCCAACTCGGGACGCCGGTGATCATCACGAGCTGACCGCACGCAGGCACGAGGGACTGCCCATGGTCCGCCCCTACGCCGTCCTTCCCTTACTCACCGCCGAGACGCCGAGACGCCGAGAGCTTCTCACAGCATGGCCCTCGGCGTCTCGGTGATGAATAGGGCGCGCTCAGCCCGGCCGCAGCGGTGCGGGGCGGGTAGCGAACGGGACCGCGCTGCCCGCCCCGCACCGCTCCAGGGGGTGGATCCGCTCAGCCAACCGGCTGCTTGGCGGCGCACGCGGCACAGCACGACACGAGCATGCCCTGGAACTCGGGTTCGGTTGAGGGAACCTCGCGGTCCGAGGGCCGGTCGCAGTACCAGCACTTGCGCTGCTTGCGGTATTCCTCGATCAACTGCCGCTGAACCTGGGTCAAGTCTTGCACGAGCGTCCTCCTTGCGTGTGCTTCCCTGGGTGCCAAGAGTGTACTGCGTGGCGGCACAGAGATTGAAGGGCACCAGGGCATCACAACATGTTACGCATCGCGAAACCTGCGCTGAATCGCCGGGGGCTCCAGCAAGCAGAACTGCCCCCACGTGGGTGTGACCAGTTGTTGTGGTGGTTACGGAGCCGCTGGGGGGGCGGCCCGGTCGCCCCGGCCGTAGGGGCAGACGCCCCTGTCTGCCCGCCGCCCCACCCCGGTCCGTAGGGGCAGACCGCCGTGTCTGCCCGCCGCCCCGAGGGCGGCAGAGGGTGCGCGGGCTGGGAGGTCGTTTCTGCACCCGGTGCTCCGCCACGCTCTGCCGCGCCCTGCGCGGCGGGCAGACAGGGGCGTCTGCCCCTACGAGCCTCGCGCACAAGAACTTGGCACACCCTCTCGGAGTTGCAGCATTCATGGCAACTGTCTGATGATGGACCGGGCAGGCTGCCTCGCACAAGGTTATCAGTCAGCCGGGAGGGGCTTGAAAGCGGAGGGGCCACCGGCACACCGGGGGGTGGCCCCTCCCGATTAAAGGCCCCCCCCGGTGCAGTG
>JACQUR010000499.1 GCA_016210245.1 Chloroflexota bacterium | reverse complement strand
GCGGTGGTGTTGCTCCGCCTGCACGGTGATGGCCACCTGGTGACGACCAATCACGTTCGCGGTGAAACGTGGACATTCTTGCGTCGCCGAGCCGGCCACCGTGCAGCCGTGGGTTTCCTGGACGCCCTCCAGCGGTCGCCCGCTGGCCACCATCCTCAACGCCGAGAACAACTGGTGGGGCGACGCCTCGGGCCCGGCTCCCTATGGCTCCGGAAACGGGGTCAACGAGTTCGTGGATGCAGACCCCTGGCTGGCGGCGCCGGCGTTCGCGGCCGGCAGGGGGAGATAGAGGCAGGAACGCTGTGGGGGCGCAAGAGCGACTCAACTGAAGCGGTATCCTTCGCGGGGTATAATAGCCCTCAGGAGGAGGTTCCCGTGGAGCGACGCAAGGAGTTTCAGCCAACCACACCCAGGAGAGTCAAGGCGCCGCAGATCCTGCTGCCGCCATACAAGCCGCCTACGCCTGAAGAGCTCGAACGCCGTCAGCGCGCGGCCGAGGAGATCCTGCGCCTGCGGTCAGAGATCGGCCCGGTCGGGAGGTCGGTTACCGAACTCGTTCGACAGGACCGAGACAGCCATTAGATGTGGAACTGCTCCCCCACGAAGCGCTGACTCCGGCAGCCTTCAGGCTCGCACTGCGGTTTGGCTGCTCCTACTATGATGCGGTCTACCTGGCAACCGCAGCAATGACCAGGACGCCTCTGCTCTATGCGGACAACAAGCTGAGGAGAGCTTTGGGCAACCGCTTCCCCTTGGCTCTGTGGATTGAAGACTACCAGTCCTCTGGGAGCCGGAGCGGGGCCGCGAGGCGGAAGTTGAGGCCGCTGCAGCCATCTCGGACAGCTTGCCGTCCGTCTCCTGAAGCCTGAAGATAGTGGTGTAGGCGCGCTCGAGGAGGTCCACTGGGCGGGATGCCCTCACAAGACCTCCCACTCATCTCTGGCGATACCGGCCTCGCGCAAGACGCGGGCGAGCAACCCCGTGCTGATGTCACCCTGGTGCGGGTTGGGCACGCGCAGTACTACATCGCCGCAGACCATGAACTGATGCTTGCCGCCGGCGGAGGGGCCCTGGAATCCCACGCGCCGCAAGTACCGGATCAGCTCGGCGCGCTTGATCGGCCCGAAGCGTGGCATCAGGCGACGCGTGGGGCTGCTAGATCGATGCCGTCAACGACAGGCAGCGGGAGGTTGTTGGCCAGTCGAAGGAGCATCCACTCCTCCAGCACCTCCTGCAGCTCCTGGCGACAGGCTTCCAGGGTAGCTGAGTTCGCCCAGACGCCCTGGAAGCCAGGAATCTCCCCATAGTAGGTGCCGTCGTCCGGCAGGATCTCATACCGCGCTCGCCGCATGGCAGCCCGAATGTACTCAGTTAGCATGCCGCAGCTCCGGGTCGGGAATCGGTCTCTTGCGTCTCGCCTTCTCTATCATCATCATACCGCGCTAGCTCTTGGTCCCTCTCCCCACGTCCCCGCGTCCCCGCGTCCCCGCGTCCCGTCCTCCCCCGCTCGGTACGCCCGCTCCAGCAGGTCCACCAGGTGCAGCACCTCCAGCTCCAGCCCGCGACGGCGGAGGCCGGCGGTGAGCTGGAAGGCGCAGCCCGGGTTGGAGGCCACCACGATCCGGGCGCCGGTGGCTGCCAGGTGGTCGAGCTTCCAGTCCAGGATCTGCCGCGACAGCTCCGGGTGGGTCAGGTTGTAGGTGCCGGCGCTGCCGCAGCACACCTCGGACTCGCGCAGCTCCACGAGCTCGAGCCCGGGGATGGCCCGCAGCAGTTGCCGAGGCTGGGTGCGGATGCCCTGGCCGTGGGCCAGGTGGCAGGGGTCCTGGTAGGTCACCCGGGCGCGCACCTCGCCCATGCTAGAGGTGTCCAGGCCGTGCTCGGCCAGGAACTCCGAGACGTCCCTGGCCGAGCGCGAGAACGCTCGGGCCCGCTCGGCACACTCCGGGTCTCCCGCCAGCAGGTCGCCGTACTCCTTGAGCGTCGAGCCGCAGCCGGCGGCGTTGGCCACGACCGCCTCGACCCCGGCTTGCTCGAAGGCCTCGATGTTGTGGCGGGCCAGGGCACGCGCCGTCTCCCGCGCGCCGGTGTGCAGGTGTAGCGCGCCGCAGCAGCGCTGCTGGGGCGGTGTCACCACCTCGCAGCCGTTGCGCGCCAGCACGCGCACCGTGGCCTCGTTGGTCTGGTGCATCAGCTCGTCCATCACGCACCCGGAGAGGAAGCCCACGCGCCGCCGGCGTGGCCCCAGCGCAGGCGTGAGGTCGGGGATGCGTCCGCGCAGGATGCCACCCTGGGCGGACGGCAGCAGGGCTTCCAGCTCGGCCAGCCGCGGCGGGAGCAGGTGGGTGGCCCGCAGGGCCCGGCTCAGGCCCGAGCGCTGGTAGAGGCGCAGTCCGACTCCGCCCAGGCTGAGCAGCGGTTTGGAGGTGAAGACCCCGTTCAGGATGGCGCGCCCGAGGGTGCGCTCGACGGGATCGAGCGGCGGCGCGGCGGCCCGAGCGGCCTCCACGATCCTGCCGTACTGCACGCCCGAGGGGCAGGCGGTCTCGCACGCCCGGCAGTCGAGGCAGGCGTAGATGTGGGCGCGGAAGTTGGGGTCGTCCAGGGCGATCCTGCCCTCCTGTACCTGGCGGACCTGGTAGATGCGCCCGCGGGGTGAGTCCATCTCCACGCCCAGCAGGCGATAGGTGGGGCAGGCGTCCAGGCACAGGCCGCAATGGACGCACTGCTTGAGCAGGCGCTGGTCCAACTCCAGGCGCGCGGCGGCCGCCCTTGCCATCGACCCGCTCCTTTCCATTCTTCCCGTCTCGGCTACTCCTTGACCCCGTCTGGCTCGCTCACCCCACCGTCGCCCTCAGCAACTCCTCCCCGCTCCCGGCGGCGATGACCGGGTAGGGGACAGCGGCTTGCAACGCCTCCAGCGTTACCCCGTCCAGGGTCTGGCGGCCTTCGAAGCCGAAGGCGGTGCGGGGGAGGATGGCGCAGTCCCAGGAGCGCTGGCGCAGGGCGGCGAGCAGGTCCTGGCCGCTCAGCAGGCCGGAGACGGTGACGCTCTCGCCGAAGAAGCGGTTGGTGAGGGGCACCACTTCCACCGACAGGCCGTCCACGCGAGCGGTGTCGCGGGCCATCTGGGCGAGGGCGGGCTCGCTGGCGCGCCCGCAGAGCCAGGCCACGCGGCGGGGGGCGGGCAGGCGCTCGGGCAGGTGGCGGCGGAGGCGCGCCCAGGTGGCCAGCATGAGGCGGATGAGGCCTACCCCGTTCTGGAGCTGCGGGAAGTCGTCGTAGGCCGCCGCGCCCGGCAGCTTGCGGCCGGCCAGCAGGTATAGCTCGTCGCTCGGGTAGGCGAAGCCGAGGCCATGCGCGCGGCGCATGCGCCGCGCGCAGGCGTCGATGGTGGCCAGCGCCGCCTGGGCGTCCTCGGGCGTGGGACGGCGGATAGTGCGCGTCTTCGAGTAGCGGGTCAGGCCCACGGGCACCACCGCGACTGACTGAACCGTGGGATAGCGGGCCGAAAGGTCGGCCAGGCTGCGGGCGAGCACCTCGCCATCGTTCATGCCCGCACACAGCACGACCTGGCAGTGGACCCGCACGCCGGCCCGCCCGAGGCGGTCGAGCTGGGCCAGGATGTCCGGCGCGCGCCGGTTGGCCAGCAGGCGGCGACGCACCTCCAGGTCGGTAGCGTGGACCGAGACGTAGAGCGGGCTGAGCTTCTGGAAGGCGATGCGCTCCCAGTCGCGCTCGTCCAGGTTGGTGAGGGTCAGGAAGTTCCCGTACAGGAAGGAATAGCGGTAGTCGTCGTCGAAGATGTAGAGGCTCGGGCGCAGGCCCGGGGGCAGGCCGCGAATGAAGCAGAACTCGCAGTGATTGACGCACTGGCGGATGCCCTCGAAGACCGGCTGCTCGAACTCGATCCCCAGCTCCTCGTCCGGGTCCTTCTCCACCCGCAGGTGCAGCCACCGCTCCTGGCGCAGCAGGTCCAGGTCGAGCGCCTCGGCGGCGCTCTGGTAGCGGTAGTCGATGACGTCGCGGATCACCAGCCCGTCGATGGCCACCAGCCGGTCGCCAGCCTGGAGGCCGCACCGCTCGGCGGGGCTGCCCGGCTGGACTGCCGCCACCAGTGCTGAGTGCAAAGTGCTGAGTGCTGAGTGGTCTTCGGGCTTCGCCATCGCGCTCGTGTCGCCGCTCAAGACCGCACGCTCCTGTCGGGCAGCTCGCCCACTGTCTGCTACCGGTATGCCTTGCCTACCTGGCGGATGGCAAGGCTTTTTGTAGCCCCGGCGCTCTGTTACGCATCAGCCCTCGGCCCCAGCACCTCCGCCGCCTGGATCGCCCGAAGCACCCGCTCCGGGGTGAAGGGCGTCTCGGTGAGACGCGGGTAGAGCGGCCAGAGGGCATCCACCACGGCGTTGGCGATCGCGGCCAGGGGGTTGATCGGGCCGCCCTCGGCGACACCCTTGATCCCGTCGACGGTGACGGGCGAGGGGGTGCTGAGGTGGGCTAGCTCGATCCTGGGCAGGGTTGGCGCGCTCGGCACCAGGAAGTCCATGAAGCTAGCGGTCACCAGTTGGCCGTTCTCGTCGTAGCGGATCTCCTCCAGCAGCGCTTGCCCGACCCCCTGGGCGATGCCGCCGAACACCTGTCCATCCACCACGACGGGGTTGATCACCCGCCCGCAGTCCTCGACCGCCGAGTAGCGGAGCAACTGGATGACCCCGGTCTCGGGGAACACCTCCACCACCGCGGCCGAGCAGCCGTTCGCCCACGTCCCGTTGGGCGCGTCGTAGTGGGCCAGCTCCACCAGGCCGGGCTCCATGTCCGGCGGCAGCCGGGTTGGGTTGAAGTGGGCGACGCGGCTGATCTGCTTGAGGGTGAGCGCGCGGTCGGGCGCGCCGCGCACGCGCACCGCCCCGTCCACCAGCTCCAGGTCTGAGGGGCTCACCTCCAGCAGGTGGGCGGCGAGGCGGAAGACCTTCTCGCGCAGGCGGCGGGCGGCAAGGAGCAGCGCGCCACCCCCGACCACTGCGCTGCGGCTGCCGAAGGCGCCCATGCCGAAGGGAGTGGTGGCCGTATCGCCCTCCCGCACCGTGACCTGGGAGGGATCGACCCCGAACTCGTCGGCCAGGAGCTGGGCGAACACCGTCTCGTGGCTCTGCCCCTGGCAGGTCACCCCCAGCGCCACGCTCGGGTAGCCACTGGTGTCGATGGACACCACCGCCGAGTCGTAGCCGGTGAAGTTGTCGTGCCCGCGCCCGGCATTGATCAACTGGGAGCCGGTGGCGGTCAGCTCGGCGAAGCAGGCGAAGCCCAGGCCGAGGTAGCGGCCCGCCTCCCGCGCCTGTCGCTGCTCCTGGCGGAAGCGCGGCCGGTCGACCATCCGCTCCAGTAGGTCCAGCGCCGGGACGAAGCTGGCGCTGTCGTACGTCGCCCCCGTGACCGCTCGGTAGAAGGGCAGCTCGTCGGGTTGGACCAGGTTCTTGCGCCGCACGGCGACCGGGTCCAGCCCCAGCGTGCGCGCGATCCGCTCCAGCAGGCTCTCCAGGATGAAGTTGCCGACCGGGCGCGAGATGGAGCGGTAGGGGCCAGACGAGGCCTTGTTGGTGACGACGGCGCGCGTCTCGTAGCGGTAGTTCTTGAAGCGGTACGGGCCCGGCAGCAGCCGCCCCGTCTGGAAGGCCTCCACCGAGCCGCTCTGGGGGTAGACCGAGTAGGCGCCGGTGTCGACCAGGTAGTGGTCGCGGACTGCCAGGATGCGGCCCTCCGCGTCGGCGGCGACCTCGAGCTCGTGGACGTGGTCGCGGGCGTGGTTGGCGGTCGCCAGGTGCTCGCGCCGGTCCTCCAGCCAGGCCACGGCCCCTCGCGAGCGCAGGGCCAGCAGGCTGAGGACGATCTCCTCGGGGTAGACGGTGTACTTCTGGCCGAACCCACCGCCCACATCCGGGGCGATCACCCGGATGCGCTCCGACGGGAGGGAGAAGAGCTCGCTCAGCAGCGCGCGCAGGCCGTGCGGCGCCTGGGTGTTGACCCAGACGGCCAGCTCTTCCTGGAAGGGATCGTACTGCGCCACCACGCCCCGGCACTCCATCGGCGACGGGCTGAGGCGATGGGTGCGGAAGCGGTCGCGCACGACGATCCTGGCCCCGGCAAAGGCCTCGTCCACCGCGCCGGCCTCGAATGAGGCGTAGGCCAGGACGTTGTCCGGGATCTGCTCGTGCAGCCGCGGGCTGCCGGGCCGCGAGCCCTGTTCGGGGTCGACGATCGGCGGCAGCGGGTCGTACTCGACCACGACGCGCTCGGCGGCGTCCTCGGCCAGGTAGCGGTCTGCTGCGACCACCGCGGCGACGATCTCACCCACGTAGCGCACCTTGTCGACCGCGATGCAGGGCCAGTCGCAGGTGCGCTGCCAGACCGCGTGCGACTCGCCGCCGTGCGGCAGGCCGACGCTGAGCGGGCGGACGCGCTCCAGCGCCTCGCGTCCCACCAGGACATCGCTCACCCCGGGCATGGCGCGCGCGGCCGAAACGTCCACGGACAGCAGGCGGGCGTGGGCGTGAGGGCTGCGCACGAAGGCCACGTGGCGCATGCCGGGCAGATGGACGTCGGCGACGTACCGCCCGCGGCCGGCCACCAGGCGGCGAGCCCCGATGGGCCGAACCGGCGCGCCGGTGTAGCGCTGGCCCTGTCCCGAGACAGGCGACGATGCCTCAGATGGTGTCATGATGATTCCTTCGCTCGTCCATACTCGTACTGGTGTACCCCCTTGAGTCACGAGCGCCCCGGGCGCCCGCGGCCTGATGCGTCGCGCTATCGAGCTGGGTCGTCCTGGCCCGCCTCCTGGATGGCCCGCAGCACCCGCTCTGGAGTGAGCGGCAGCTCGCGCACCGTCACCCCGAGGGCGTCGGCCACGGCGTTGCCGACGGCCGCCACCACCGACGGCAGCGACGTCTCCCCGATGCCGTGGATCTCGTTGAGACCCGCATCCTCCAGCACCTGCACGCTCAACTCGGGCGGCAGGTCCTTGAACGAGGGCAGCAGGTAGTCGCCCAGGTTCGGGTTGGCCAGCCGCCCGTCGTCGAACACCAGCTCCTCCTGCAGCCCCTGGCCCAGCCCGAAGGTGACGCTGCCCTCGGTCTGCAGCTCGCACTGGGTCGGGTTGACCATCCGCCCCACGAACACCCCCGAGTGGAAGCGCAGCACGCGCACCTTGCCGGTGTCCGTGTCCACCTCCACCTCCGCCGCGCTCACCGCGTGGTGCCACTCGCTGGACGCGCCCGGCTCGCCGGTTACGGGGTCCGGCTTGGCGCGATTGACGAAGGTGCCGTGGCCGAGCAGGTTGCCGCGGCGGCTCTTGCGCACCAACTCGCCATAACCGGTCGACCGCTCGGGTACGCCCCGCACCGAGGCGCGTCCGTCAGCCAGCACCACGTCCTCCGGCGCCACCTCCAGCTCGGCCGCCGCCAGCTCGGCTACCTGCCGCTGCACCTCGCCGACGGCTAGACGGATGGCTGCGCCCATACAGGAGGTGGTGCGGGTGGAGCTGGTGGTCTGGTCGTAGGGCGTCGTGTCCGTGTCCGGCTCGGAGATCAGCACCTGGTCGAGCGGCAGGCCCATCGCCTCGGCCGCGATCTGAGCCAGCACGGTCTTGGCCCCCTGGCCCATCTCCACGCTGCTGGTCAACACGCTCAAGCTGCCATCCTCGTTCAGCTTGCACGCGGCCGTGGAGATCGAGGGCGTGAGCAGGGTCTTCAAGCTGATGGCCACGCCCTTGCCTCGGCGCACGCTCGGCTGGGCGCTCTCCGGCCGCGGCGCGTCCCAGTCGATCGCCCGCGTGGCCCGCTCCAGCAACGGGTCGAAGTGCAGCGCCTCCAGCACTCCCCCGCCCACGTAGCGGTCGCCGTCGCGCACCAGGTTCTTGCGCCGCAGCGCCAGCGGGTCCAGCCCAAGCTGGCGCGCGATGGCGTCCAGGTGCGACTCCATGGCCCAGACCGTCTGCGCCGCGCCCGGCGCGCGGAACGGGCCGGAGGGCGGCAGGTTGGTGAAGACGGTGTAGCCGTCGAGCTGGACGTTGGGGGTGCGATAGCAAGCGGCGCCGGCTCGCGTGCCGCTGGCCACTACCCGCGGTCCGGTCTCGGTGTAGGCACCCTTACTGAAGTAGCAGGTTGCGCGATGGGCGACCAGGGTCCCATCCCGCAGAATGCCCGTCTTCAGGCGGATGATCGACCCGCTGCGGTTGGTCGTCAGCAAGTCCTCGGCCCGGCTCAGCGCCAGCTTGACCGGCCGCCGGGCCTTCCAGGCGAGCAGCGCCGCCAGCGGCTCCAGCTTGGGATAGCACTTGGAGCCGTAGCCCCCGCCCAGCGTTGGAACGATGATCCGCACCTGGGAGAGCGGCCGCCTGAAGATCGCCGCCACCTGGGCGCGCACGTTGTGAGGCGTCTGGGTGGCGCTCCACAGCGTGATCCTGTCCCCCACCACCTGGCCGATCGAGACGTGCGGCTCCAGCGGCACGTGCTGGACCGGCGGGGTCCGGTACTCGGCCTCGAACACCAGGTCCGCCTCGCGGAAGCCCTGCTCCACGTCGCCCCGCCGGACCTGGTAGCGGTCCATCACGTTGCTCTCGCCGTGCAGCACGGGCGCCTCGGGCGCCAGCGCTGCCTCCGGGTCGAACACGGCCGGCAGGGGCTCGTACTCGACCTCGATCAGCTCCAGCGCCTGCTCCGCCGTGGCCTCGTCCACCGCCGCCACCGCCGCCACCGCCTCGCCGACGTAACGCACCTGATCGAGCGCCAGCACCGGCTGGTCGCGGACCAGCGGCCCGAAGAAGGGGTCGAAGCGCTCCCGGTCGCGCAGGTCATCGCGGGTGACCACCGCCAGCACCCCCGGCAGCCGCTCGGCCGCGCGCGCGTCCACCCGCGCCAGGCGAGCATGGGGCTGAGTGCTGCGCAGGATACGCCCTACCAGCATCCCCGGCAGCTCGAGGTTGAGCGTGTACTGGACCCGCCCCGTCACCCGCTCCACCGCGTCCACCATCGGGACGCGCTGCCCAATCGCCATGCCTCACCCCCGGTCCGAGTGCTGAGTGCTGAGTGCTGAGTCCTGAGT
>JACQUR010000498.1 GCA_016210245.1 Chloroflexota bacterium | reverse complement strand
CGAGCAGGTGCTCGAGTTCGTCAGCAAGTACCGGCCGGACCTGGTGGTGGCCGGGCCGGCCTTCAACGCGGGCCGCTACGGCCTGGCCTGCGGCCAGGTGGGTGCGGCGGTCCAGGAGCGGCTGCACGTGCCAACCGTGGCGGGGATGTACCCGGAGAACCCGGGGGTCGAGCTGTACCGCGCCCGGGTGTACATCGTACCCACCGGGGCGACGGCGGCGACCATGGCCGCCGCGCTGGAGCGGATGGCGGCGCTCGGGCTGAAACTGGCGCGGGGGGAGCGGCTCGGCCTGCCTGCGGAGGAGGGCTATCTCTCGCGCGGGCTGCGCTTTGGCACCTTCGTCCCCCGGCCGGCCGGGGCCAGGGCGGTGGACATGCTGCTGCAGCGGCTGCGCGGCCAGGCGTTCGAGACCGAGTGGCCGCTGCCCCAGTACGAGCGGGTGGCGCCGCCCCCGCCCATCCGGGACCTGAGTCGGGCCACGGTGGCCCTGGTAACCTCGGCGGGCATCGTGCCCAGGGGGAATCCGGACCGGATAGAGTCGACCTTCGCCACCAGGTGGCTGCAGTACAGCCTGGCCGGGGTGGCCGACCTGAGCGGCCAGGACTGGCAGTCGGTCCACGGCGGGTACGACGCGACCTACGTGAACCAGGACCCGGACCGGGTGCTGCCCGTCGACGTGCTGCGCGACCTCGAGACCGAGGGCGTCATCGGCCGGCTGCTGGATCGCTACTACATGACCGTGGGCAGCGGCGCCAGCACCACCAGTGCGAAGCGGTTCGGCCAGGAGATCGCCCGTGAGCTCGTCGCCGCCGGGGTCGACGGGGTGATCCTGACCGCTACCTGAGGGACCTGCACGCGTTGCGGTGCAACGATGGCCAAGGAGATCGAGCGGGCGGGCATCCCCACGGCGTACATCACCACGATCGTGCCGCTCGCCCAGAGTGTGGGCCCCAACCGCATCGTCGCTGGCAAGGCGGTCATTCATCCGACGGGCGATCCCGCGCTGGCGAGTGATGAGGAGCGGGCGTTCCGACGGCGCCTGGTGCGCCGGGCTCTGGACGCCCTGGAGACGGACGCCCGGGAGCCCATCGTCCTCCGTCTGGAGGACCGAGGTGCTGGTGGAGGGTTGGCGCGGACGTAACAGTGGACTGTTCGCCGTTGTGGAGGGCGGCAACGCGCCACCAGACCCAGGCGAAGGAAAGCAAGAGAAACGTGGACCGGAGTCGGAGGTACCTATGAAAACGGCATTGCGCAACGTTCCGTTGGTCGCCGCGCTGGCGCTGCTGGTTGGCGTCGTGCTGCTCGCGTGCGCCCCCACGGCCGCCCCACCATCGGCCGCGCGGCCGACAGAGTGGAACGTGGTGCTCTCCGAGCAGACAGGCGGAGGCGACTCGTTTACCGAGTACGGCACCAATGCCTCGTATAGCCTGCTGCCCTACGTGGTCGAGCCGCTCATGCGGCTGGAGCTGCTCCCGGACGGCAAGTCCTGGGGCGTGGTGAACGTGTTGGCTGAGAAGTGGAGCTTCCCCGACAGCAAGACCCTCGTGGTGGAGCTCAAGAAGGGGGTCCACTACCACAACGGCGAAG
Source organism: Chloroflexota bacterium (assembly GCA_016210245.1). Classification (GTDB taxonomy): domain Bacteria; phylum Chloroflexota; class UBA6077; order UBA6077; family JACQUR01; genus JACQUR01. The sequence continues at coordinate 11,482 of JACQUR010000498.1, read as the reverse complement.
AGCTGACCTCCGAGCATGTCAAGTACGCCTTCGATAGCATCGTCCTGGCCGAGAAGCCCACCCGGCGGGCCGCTACCCTGAAGGCGCTCGGGCAGGCCGAGGTGGTCGACAAGTATACGGTCCGCTGGCGCATGCCGGTGGCGAACATCTCTGTCCTGGGCACGATCGACCTGATGCAGATCCCCGCCCTCGCCCGCCGGAGCACGAGCGCCGAGGAGTTCGAGCGCAAGCCCATCGGCACCGGGCCCTACCGGGCGATCGAGTGGCAGCGGGACGGCACCGTGCGACTGGAGGCGTGGGACGGCTATCATGGGGCCAAGGCTTTCCCCCAGAAGCTGGTCGTCCGCTACGTGCCGGAGCCCTCGACCCGGGTGATGGAGCTGCAGGCCGGGACTGCCCAGATCGCCCAGGGGGTGCCGATCGAGTCGGTGTCCACCATTCAGGCCGACCCGAAGCTGGAGGTGGCCAGCCTCAAGGGCAACTCCGGGCTCTCGTACGTCATCAACCTGTTCAAGACCACGCCCCCCTTCCGCGACAAGCGCATCCGCCAGGCGATGAACTACGCGGTCGACCGCGAGCCCGTCGTCAAGTCGATCCTGGGCGGGCGGGGCGCGGTTATGCCCGGCCCGCTGTGGTCGGGCTGGCTGGGCCAGACCGATGACGTCAAGTCGTATCCCTACGATCCGGAGAAGGCGAAGGCGCTGCTCAAGGAGGCTGGCTACCCGGACGGCTTCTCCTTCACCTGGACGGTGACCCAGGGGGTGTACCCCAAGGACATCGAGATCGCCCAGGCGGTGGCCAGCCAGATGGCCAAGGTGGGCATCAAGGCGACCATCCAGCCGCTGGAGCGCTCGCGCCTGCTGGCCCAGCGGAGCGAGGGCGACTACGACGTGACCGAGCTGGTCTGGCCGATGCGCTGGTACCCGGTGAGCATGTTCACCAACACCCTCGAGACCAGCTTCCCGGATGCGAAGCTCGCCCCGAACTGGGGCACGCCGCCTCCGGAATTGGTCGAAGCCAGGCGACTGGTGCAGGCAGCCGGCGCGGCCACGACCACCGAGCAGACGGCCAGCGGCTATGCCCAGGCCAACCGGCTGATGCACGACGAGGCCTTCTGGTTGTTCATCCACTCCATGGACGACCTGTGGGGCGTCCAGAAGGACATCGCCTGGCGCCCGTATCCGGGGACCTATCCGCAGCACTATGACTACTGGGGCTTGCTGGGCAAGAAGGCGCCCAGCGACCCAACCATCCCGCTGGTGCTGGAGTAGCTCGATTGACTTCCCCCCGGAGCCGGTGCTAGGCTCCAGGGGTCCAGGGATCCGCCTCAGACTTTGGAGGGGCCATGAAAACAGTATCGCGCAACGTTCCGTTTGTGATGGCGCTGGCGCTGCTGGTCGGCGTCCTGCTGCTTGGCTGCACGCCTACCCCAGCCTCGCCCGCGGCGTCAAGGCCGTCCGAGTGGAACGTTGTGATCGCGGAACAGACGGGCGGGGGTGACCCGTTTGGCAACTACGGCACCAACGCCGAGTACTACATCCAGAAGCTCGTGACCGAGCCCCTCATGCACATCGAACTGCTGCCCGACGGCAAGACCTGGGGCGTGGTGGGCGACCTGGCCGACAAGTGGAGCTTCCCCGAGCGCACCACCTTCCAGGTCGAGCTCAAGAAGGGCGTCCACTTCCACAACGGTGAGGAGTTGACCGCCGAGCACGTGAAGTACGCCTATGACAGCATCGCCCTGACCGACAAGCCCACCCGGCGAACGCCCATCTTGAAGCCGCTCGGGCAGGCGGAGGTCGTCGACAAGTACACCGTCAAGTGGCGCATGCCGGAGCCCAACACCTCCATCCTGGGCATCATCGAGCGGTTGCTGGTGCCGGCCCTCGCCCGCAAGAACATGAGCGCCGACGAGTTCGAGCGCAAGCCCATTGGCAGCGGGCCGTACAAGGCGGTCGAGTGGCAACGGGACGGTACGGTGCGGCTGGAGGCCTGGGATGGCTTCCGCCAGGGCAAGCCCTTCCCCGAGCGGCTCGTCTTCCGCGCGGTGCCCGAACCCTCGACGCGGGTGCTCGAGCTGCAGGCCGGCAGCGCCCAGGTCGCCATGTCCGTCCCGATCGAGTCGCTCTCCTCCATCGAAGGCAATTCCAAGCTCGAGGTCACCAGCATCAAGGGCAGCTCGGCGCTGTCGTACGTGATCAACGTTTTCAAGACCACGCCGCCCTTGCGCGACAAGCGCATCCGCCAGGCGATGAACTACGCCATCGATCGCGAGCCCATCGTCAAGTCCATCCTGGGCGGGCGGGGCACGGCCCTGCCCGGTCCGCTCTGGCCGGGCCTGCTGGGCTACACTCCCGACGTCAAGCCGTATCCCTACGATCCGGAGAAAGCGAAGACGCTGCTCAAGGAGGCGGGCTACCCCGACGGCTTCTCCTTCACCTGGACGGTGACCCAGGGGGTGTACTCCAAGGACATCGAGATCGCCCAGGCGGTGGCCAACCAGATGGCCAAGGTGGGCATCAAGGTGACCCTCCAGCCGCTGGAGCGCGCCCGCCTGCTGGCCGCGGCGGCTGAGGGCGACTTCGACGTGATCGAGCTGGTCTGGCCGATGTTCTGGGATCCCAACAACATGCTGGGCGCCACGCTCGAGCGCCGACTGGTGGATGAGAAGCTCGCGCCGAAATTCGGTGCCGCTCCCGCCGAGCTGGTGGAAGCCCGTCGCCTGCTCCACGAGGCGGCCGGGGCCGCGACCATCGAGCAGATGGCGGATGGCTATGCCCGGGCCAACCGGCTCATGCACGACGAGGGCTTCTGGTTGTTCGTCCACACCATGGACGAGCTGTGGGGCATCCAGAAAGACACCGCCTGGCGTCCGTATCCGACCGGGTATCCGCTGTACTACGACTACTGGCCGTCCATCGGCAAGAAGGCGCCCAGCGATCCAGCTATTCCGCTGGTGTTCGAGTAGCGCTCGTGTGCTGACTCCACCGTGGGAAGTACACGTGGACAGGGGCGCGAGCGCCCCTGTCCACGTGTACTTCCCACGGTGGACTTGGTTTGGAGACGCGGGGACACGGAGACGGAGCGATGGAGAGCAAGAGGAGTGGCAGGGTCGGTGCCTACTATCCTACTGACCACTGACTGCTGACCACTGACCACTGACCACTGGAGAAAGCGATGCGCCTGGAGATGGCATCCTACTTAGTCGGGGACATTCAGTTCTCGAATCGCACCCGCTTCGAGCATGGCGTGCTGCACGTCGATCGGGACGAGCTGCGCGGGCTGCTGCTGCAGAGTGGGGATTTCGAGGACGTGTCCCTGGAGATCGTCCGCCCGGGCGAGGCGGTGCGGCTGATCCACGTCATGGACGTGGCCGAGCCGCGCTTCAAGCCGGGCATTGGCAGCACGTTCCCGGGCTTCGTCGGGCCGCGCAAGACCGTCGGGGAGGGGCGCACCCACCGCCTGGCCGGCATGGCCGTTGTCTCGGCGGGCGGGGCGGTGGCCGGGGAGCCGACCTACTGGCGGGAAGGCATCGTGGACATGGCCGGGCCCGGGGCGGAGATCAGTCCCTTCGGCTCGACGCTCAACCTCGTGCTCGAGTTCAAGCCGCACGCCAAGTACCTCGACGCGGACCAGCCCGAGGCCGAGCTCCACAACATCATGGTCGGCTCGGCCTTCGCCCAGCGGTACAACCATGCCGTCCGGGTGGCCGAGCTGAAGGCGGCGGCATACCTGGCCAGGTGTACGGCGGACCTGGAGCCAGACGACCTCCAGGTGTACGAGCTGGCCCAGGTCGATGCCGCCCTGCCAAGGGTCATCTTCTTCTTCCAGTTGAACGGCCTGGCCATCTACGGCGAGAGCGCCGAGGGCATCCTGCCGAGCTTGATCCATCCCAACGAGATCCTGGACGGCGGGCTGATCAACGTGCGGAGCAACGGCCAGGCCTCCACGCGCTCGTCGACCTTCTTCATTCAGAACCATGCCCTCGTCCGGGAGCTGTGTGCGCGCCACGGCACGGACTTCAACTTCGTTGGCGCGATCATCTACCCGGCCCAGGCCGACGACCTGGACAAGAAGGAGCTGATCGCGGAGTACGCGGTGAAGCTGGCGCGCATGCTGGGGGCGCAGGGGGTGTGCTCCACCCTGTTCAGCGGCGGGCACCCCTACATGGAGTTCATGCTCATCTGCCAGAAGTGCGAGCAGGCTGGGATCAAGACCGTGCTGGTGACCTCCGAGGTCTACGGCACCCCCGAAGACCCCGGCTTCGTCTTCTACGTGCCCGAGGCGGAGGCCATCGTCAGCACCGGGCGCAGCACCCAGCAGATCGAGCTGCCAGCCCTGCCGAGGGTGATCGGCGGCACGGAGTTGTTCGGCCTGCCCGATCCGCCCAACGGCAGCCTGAGCATCCCCATGCGCTACCTGTGCGGCCTGTGTACCACGACCGGGTACGGCCAGCTCACGGCAAAACAATACTAACGGGAGTGCTGAGTCCTGAGTGAGGACCGTGTACTCAGCACTCAGGACTCAGCACTCAGCACTCGGACGGGAGGGGAATGATGAGCACGGTGCGAGTGGTCCATTACCTCAATCAGTTCTTCGCGGGCGTTGGGGGCGAGGAGAAGGCGGGCGAGGGGCCGCGGGTGCAGGAGGGGGCAGTCGGTCCTGGCCTGGCCTTGCAGCGGGCGCTGGGCGAGGCCGGCGAGGTGGTGGCCACGGTTTCCTGCGGCGACAACTTCATCAGCGAGCAGCCCGAGCAGGCGATCGAGCAGGTGCTCGAGTTCGTCAGCAAGTACCGGCCGGACCTGGTGGTGGCCGGGCCGGCCTTCAACGCGGGCCGCTACGGCCTGGCCTGCGGCCAGGTGTGCGTGGCGGTGCAGGAGCGGCTGCAGGTGCCGACCGTCACGGGCATGTACCCCGACAACCCGGGCGTGGAGGTGTACCGCTCCCGCGTGTACATCGTACCCACGGGAGCCAGTGCCGCGACCATGGCTGCGACGCTGGAGCGCATGGCAGCCCTCGGGCTCAAGCTCGCCCGCAAGGAGCGCCTCGGCCTGCCGGCCGAGGAGGGCTACCTTGCCAGGGGGCTGCGCTTCACCGAGCGGGCCGACCGGCCGGCCGCGGCCAGGGCGGTGGACATGCTGGTGAAGCGGTTGCGGGGCGAGCCGTTCCAGACCGAGCGGCCGCTGCCCCAGTACGACCGGGTGGCCGCGCCCGCGCCGCTCAAGGATCTGAGCAAGGCCACCGTGGCCGTGGTATCGTCCGGCGGGGTCGTGCCCATAGGCAACCCGGATCGGATGGAGTCGACCTTCGCCACCAAGTGGCTGCAGTACAGCCTGGCCGGGGTCGACGACCTGACGGGCGAGGCCTGGCAGTCGGTCCACGGCGGGTACGACACCACGCTGGCGAACGAAGACCCTGACCGGGTGGTACCCATCGACGTGCTGCGGGAGTTCGAGGCCCAGGGCGCCGTTGGGCGGATATTCGACCGCTACTACGTGACCGTGGGCAGCGGCGCCAGCACCACCACCGCCAAGCGGTTCGGGCAGGAGATTGGCCGGGAGCTCGTCGCGGCCGGGGTCGACGCGGTGATCTACACCGCCACCTGAGGGACCTGCACTCGTTGCGGTGCAACGATCGTCAAGGAGCTCGAGCGGGTAGGCCTGCCCACCGCCTTCGTCTCCACCCTGGTGCCGCTGGCCCAGAGCGTCGGACCCAACCGCATCATCGCCGGCAAGGCGGTCACCAATCCGCTGGGCGACCCCACCCTGTCCCGAGACGAGGAGCGGGCGTTCCGGCGGCAGCTGGTGCGCAAAGCCCTGGACACGCTGCTCATGGACGCGCAGGAGCCCGTTGTCCTGCGCCTGGAGGATCGCCCCGCCGCCCAGGTTCCGCTGCCCGCGCCCGCAGCCCGTCGTCCTGCGCCTGGAGGACCGGCCCGCTGAGACAGAGCTGGCGCGCGCAGGGGCGCAGCCACCAGCGCATGTACAGCCGCAGTACCAGGTCTGGTAGCGTCAGATCTGGTACTGCGGTGAGGGAAGTCAAGCCCTGGCGATCCATGCTCGCCGTTGGTGCCTGAGGTCACAGCCCGAGCAGGAGACGCAGACGCTCCTCTACGAGCTGCAGCGTCCGGGGCACGACCGCTCCCCAGCGTTCGATCAGGCGCTCGGTGCTGATCGAGCGGAGGTCCTCGCACCTGATGAAGCTCCGCTGGCTGAGGCCTCCCTCGGGAGGATGGACCTCGACGTGGAGCGGAATCCCCTTGGGCCTGGTGGAAAGCGGGACGACGATGGCGAGCCCGGCCGGGCCGCGATTGAATGGGTCGACGGACACGACCAGCCCCGGGCGCAGCCCGGTCGGCTCGTGGCCGCGGGTGGGGCTGAAATCGATGAGCCACACCTCGCCGCGCGCGGGCTCTATCTGGCTCACCCCTCGTCCAGCCCGTCGGCCAGCGTCCCCTCGAGCAGTGCGCGCTCCTGGAGCTCAGCCTGCCACTCATCCGGATTGGCGCGCAGCGCCGCATAGGCCGCGTCGACCTGCTCGAAGAAGCGGCGGCGACGGTAGTCCTCAACCGCTTGCTCGATCAACGCCTGCATGGACTGACCCGACTGGGCAGCCAGGTCGCGCAGGATCGCCCGTGTGGCTTCGCTTATCCGCACTGTGGTGCTGGCCACCGCCAGAGCCTCCCCTCGGCCGGTCTATCTACCCGGCAGTCTACAAGGCTGTAGAGCCGCCGTCAAGCGGCCTACCGCGTCTTGCCGATAGACCAACCTGGCTTGCGGAAGATAAGATGTTTGTCCTGAGACCAGTGGCAGCCACGTCCTGCGCTGTACGTGTCACACCCTACGTTTGGAGGCCGTCGTGAGGTTGGAGATCGCGTCCTTCTCGACCCGGGATATCCAGTTCTCGCATCGCACCCGCTTTGAGCAAGGCGTCCTGTACGTTGATCGAGACGAACTGCGCGCGCTTGCGCTGCAGGGCGGCGACTTCGAGGACGTGTCCGTGGAGATCGTCCGCCCGGGCGAGGCGGTGCGGCTGATCCACGTCATGGACGCCGTCGAGCCCCGCTACAAGCCGGGGACGGGCAGCAACTTCCCGGGCTTCGTCGGACCGCGCAAGACGGTGGGCGAGGGACGCACCCACCGCCTAGCCGGCATAGCGGTCACCTCGCTGGGCGAGCCCGTGGCCGGCGAGCCGACCTACTGGCGCGAGGCCATCATCGACATGGCTGGCCCCGGGGCGGAGGTCGTGCCCTTCAGCACGATGCTCAACCTGGTGCTCGACTTCAAGCCCCACCCGAAGTACCTGGACCCGACCCAGCCCGAGGCGAAGATTCGCAACCTCATGGTCGGCTCGGCCCTCGCCCAGCGCTACAACCGCGCCGTCCGAGTAGCGCAGCTCAAGGCGGCGGCACACCTGGCCCGAACCACAGTGGGCATGGCGACGGACGACCTGCAGGTGTACGAACTGGCGACGGTGGACGCTTCCCTGCCCCGGGTCGTCTTCCTGTTCCAGATCGCCGAGATCGCCATCTATGGCGATGCCATCGAGGGCATCCTGCCCAGCCTGATCCACCCCAACGAGATCCTCGATGGCGCGCTAATCAACGTGCTCAGCAACTCTCACGCCGGATCGCGCTGCGCCACCTTCTTCCACCAGAAGCACGCCATCGTCGAGCAGCTCTACGCGCGCCACGGCACGGACCTGAACTTCGTCGGGGCGATCGTCTACCCGATGGCCGCCGACGACCTGGACAAGAAGGAGTTGATGGCCGAGTACGCGGTGAAGCTGGCCCGCATGCTGGGCGCGCAGGGTGCGTGCTCCAGCCTGTCCAGCGGCGGCCATCCCTACATGGAGTTCATGCTGATCTGCCAGAAGTGCGAGCAGGCGGGCATCAAGACCGTCCAGGTCACGGCCGAGGTCTACGGCACGCCTGAAGACGCGGGCTTCGTGTACTTCGTGCCCGAGGCGGTGGCCATCGTCACCACCGGGCGCACGACGCAGCGCATCGAGCTGCCAGCCATGCCCCGAGTCCTCGGCGGCAGCCAGTTCTTCGACCTCCCCGATGCCCCTGGCGGCCGCCTGGACATCCCTCTGCGCTACCTCTTCGGCGCGTGCAGCAGCACCGGCTACGGGCCGCTGACTGTGAGAGAACACTAACCCGCGCGGACCCGCTAGCGCGGGTCATCTGGTCCCGATGGCGGATAGCGGCGTGTGGACAAGGTAACTGTAGCTGTCCGAGGGTTCTGGATAGGACTGGCGAGTATCCATCACCTCGTGGATCTCGACAAAGGATGTACCTGGTATCTGGGACAGCCCGCGCAGATTCCACTCGCCAGCTTCAGGAACCCCAGGACTGGCAAAGCCGCGGGGGAGGCGTGATGGGGCCGCGACAACGAAACCCCAATCCTGGAGCAGTCCGAGGGCGACGACGTATCTTCGATACGCCGTAGGGGCCTGGCTGGTCCCGTTCACGCCCTGTGGGTGGCCTTGGGAACGGCAAGCAACCCGGTCGCGACAGCCAGTCGCGCCGCGCCAAGCCACGCCTCATACATCCGCTCGTCTTGGGCAGTCCTCAGTTCCAGCACACGACCTTCGGCCTGGAGCCGGAGCAGATCCTCGGTACTCAGCCCGAAGTGGTGCTCGTACTCTCGCAGCACCTCCCGCCAGGGGCGAGGTTCGAGCAGGTCTTTCGGGATGGGCTTGCGGGCACGCTTCACACGCTCAACCTCCACGCGGGGGATGCGGACCACGCGCGGCGACGGTTGAACGCCAGCAAGTCGGCCAGCGCGAACCCAGTTGAGCACCGTCTGAGGCGTGACACGGAAGAGGCTTGCGACCTCCTCTGGCGTCAGGTACTCCTCCCGGTCCATGTACCCCTCCCCTTGTCCATCTTGGCCTATTTTCTATCTTAGCTGCTGGTGCCCAATGGTGCAATGGCGCCGACAGTTGTGCTACGGCGGCTGCGTGGCTATCATGAAACCCTGCATCCCTGCGGATGCCCGGGGGCCAGCGTGTCCTGGCGCCGCTCGGGTGCGGGCGATTGGCTCGGCGTCACTACCACAGCAAGAAGCCAGGAGGCGAGCGAGAGCTCCAGTTCCGCGCCCTTCTGGAATGCTGTTGTTCCTTCAACTTGGCTGAGGAGGCAGGGATGGTCGCGCTTACCCTGGAGCTGGAAGGACTGGCCGGCGACGGCTTCGCCGCCACTGAGATGCCCGGGTACGACCTGGTCGAGCTGCGGCAGCGCAGGCTGGAGTGGGACCGGGTGGTGAAGGCCACCCACCTCACCGCCTGCGCGTGGCAGCATAGTTGCGGCTTCAGCCTGTTCGTAAAGGACGGCATCGTCCTGCGCGAGGAGCAGGCCGGCCGATACCCGGGCTTCAACGACCCCTCGATCCCGGACTACAACCCCCGGGGTTGCCAGAAGGGGGTCTGCTACGCCCACCGCATGTACGACCCCACCCGCCTCAAGTACCCGATGAAGCGGGTCGGGGAGCGAGGCGAGGGCAAGTGGAAGCGCCTGAGCTGGGACGAGGCGCTGGCCGAAGTGGCCGACGGCCTCATCGACACGCTCATCACGGACGGCCCCGAGGCCATCGTCCATGGTGGGGGCACCCGGGTCATGCTGCTCACCAGCGAGGGGAGCGGGGCCGACGGCCTCTACAACGCGCTGGGCAGCTCGGCCCCCATCTCCACCATGGACATCGGGGATGAGTTCCCGGGGGTGGGGGTCACCTTCGGAAAGTCCATGGTGGCCGGCTCGCCGGACAACTACTTCTACTCAGACATCATCCTGCTCTGGGGCGGGAACCCGGCCTACACCAGCATCCCGAACTACCACTTCCTCGCCGAGGCCCGCTACCACGGCACCAGGGTCATCGCCATCTGCCCCAACTACAGCCCCACCGCCACGCACGCGGATCTGTGGATCCCCATCAACATCGGCACCGACGCCGCTCTGGCGCTAGCGATGTGCCAGGTGATCGTCAAGGATGGGCTGTACAAGGCGGACTTCGTGCGCGAGCAGACGGACCTGCCGCTGCTGGTGGTGGAGAGCACGGGCAGGTTTCTGCGGGAGAAGGACCTCAAGCGCAACGGCCGCGAGGACGTGTTCTACGTCTACGACCAGGCCAGCGGGAAGGTGGCCGAGGCTCCCCGCAAGAGCCTGGCCCTGAACGGTATCGTGCCAGCCCTGGAAGGGACGTACCGGGCAGAGACGCTCCGAGGCCCTGTGGCGGTCAAGCCGGTCATGGAGCTGCTGCGAGCGCACCTGGACGGGAGCTACACGCCGGAGCAGGCGAGCGCCATCACCGGCGTGCCGCGGCGGCAGATCGAGCAACTGGCGCGGGACATCGCCAACGCCCGGGGGATCACCAACCACGAGACCACTAACTGGGGCAAGTTCTACCACGGCCACCTGGTGGAGCGGGCCCAGATCCTCCTCTGGACCCTGTGCGGCCACCTTGGCCGCAAGGGCGCGGTCTACAACGCCTTCGACATGCTGTCCGTGGAGACCAACATTGGGGGCCTGGAGCGGCGGGGCGACCAGGTGCTGCTCGCCGCGGCCGGCGCCGATCCCCGCTACGCGGGCTGGCGGGAGGACGGCTACACCGATGAGATGATCCTCTACGAGTACGTGTACCAGAGCTTCGAGAAAGGGAACGTCTTCTCTACCGCGCTGATGTACTACTTGCAGGGCGGCCTGCTGGCGCAGAGCGAGAAGTACAATAGCTGGGACCCGGACCTGAAGCGACCCGTAGGGGAGTACGTCCGCGAGGCCTTCGCCAAGGGGTGGCAGTATCCCGCCCCACCGGGGGGCAAGGAGCCCAGGGTGGTGCTCGCCTGGGGGGGCAATTTCCTGCGGCGGGTGCGGGGCACCAACGCCATCTTCCAGCACTTCCTGCCCAAGATCCGGCTGCTGGTCTGCGTGGACTGGCGCTGGAGCACCACCGCGCTCTACTCGGACCTCGTCCTGCCCGTCTCCGGGTGGTACGAACGGACCTCCACCCACCTGATCAGCCGGCCCGAGGACCCCTTCGCTCACGTGGTCGACCGGGCCACGGACCCGCTGTACGAGTCCAGGAGCGAGTGGCAGCTCTTCGTCCAACTGGCCCGGAAGATCGAGCAGCGGGCCAGGCAGCGGGGCATCGTGAGCTGGGTGGACCGCAACGGGACCGAGCGGCGCTTCGCCGGCATGGAGGACAAGATCTCCATGGGCGGCCTGTACTCGGAAGACGACGAGGAGGGGGTGGCCAGGGATTCCTTCCTGAACGCCGCCAACCTGGAGCGCATGGACTGGGAGGAGTTCAAGGAACGGGGGATCGCCGCCTACACGGGGTTCGGCACCGGCCTGCGCGGCCTGGGCCACGCCAGCGACCTGGTCCAGGGCGAGCCCATCATCCCCCTGACCTGGCACATCGGCGAGAAGAAGCTGCCCTACCCCACCATGGTCCGGCGCATCCAGTTCTATATCGACCAGGACCTG
>JACQUR010000043.1 GCA_016210245.1 Chloroflexota bacterium | reverse complement strand
CAGCCCGGTGCTGGTGGCCGGGGGCGCGGGCGGCCTGGGCGGCAACCGCGCCACCGCCACAGCGCTGGGGCCGGACCACAACCTCTACGTGGGGTTCATCAAGAACGGCAACGTGCTGCGGGTGGCGAACCCGAACGGCAGCTCGCCCACGGTCCAGACCATCGGCAAGACCTCCGACGGGCGAGGCGTCTCCGCCTTCGCCTTCGTGGGCAACGACCTCTACCTCGCCCAGAAACGCGGGGTGACCGAGATCGCCAACGCGGCTGGCTGCGCGCCGAACTGCCTGACCCTGGCGACGGGCATCATCGACACCGCACCCGCCGCGCTGGCCTCCGACGGAGCCAACGTGCTCTACGTCGCCGACACGCCGGCCTCCAACTCCACCATTCTGCGCTACACGATCAGCACTGGCTGCCAGGATACCTATGCTACGCTGGGCACCCTGCCGAATGGTAGTACGGTAGCCTTCCAGTTCGCCACCGCGCTGGCGCTGGACGCCCCAGGCAACCTGTTCATTGGCGATGACCCGACTAACGGCAGGCAGGTCCTGGCGGGCCATGTCTGGCAGATCGCCGCCGGTTCGTCGCCCGAGGTGCCGTGCGGCTCGGGAGGAGGCGGCGTGACCCCTCCGCCCGGTCCCGCGCTGACCAGCGGCACGCTCTACACCTCGGGGATCACCAGCCCTGGGGGCGTGGTGTGGATGGGCACCCACCTGTGGGTCTCCGACCACGCCTTCGGCTTCTGCCGCCTGGACCCCAACGCCTCGGTGCCGGGCACCTTCCTGGCCAACCAGGACACCTGCAACCTGGCCGCGGTCTCGCCCGGCCAGCCGAGCTTCGACTCGGCCAACAACGTCGTCTACGTGCCCGACAACTCCTCCAAGAGCCAGGGCGTGTGGCGGCTGAGCTTCAACCCCACCACCGAGACGGTGGGCAGCCCGGTGCTGGTGGCCGGGGGCGCGGGCGGCCTGGGCGGCAACCGCGCCACCGCCACAGCGCTGGGGCCGGACCACAACCTCTACGTGGGGTTCATCAAGAACGGCAACGTGCTGCGGGTGGCGAACCCGGGCGGCAGCTCGCCCACGGTCCAGACCATCGGCAAGACCTCCGATGGGCGGGGCGTCTCCGCCTTCGCCCTGGTGGGCAACGACCTCTACCTGGCCCAGAGAGCTGCTGTGACCGAGATCGCCAACGCGGTCGGCTGCGCCTCCTCCTGCCCGACCTCGGCGACAGGCATCACCGCCACCGCGCCCACGGCCATCACCTCCGACGGCAGCGGCACGCTCTACGTCGCCGACTCCCCCGGGGCGGTATCGACGATCCTGCGCTACACCGTCGGCACCCAAACCCAGGAGGTGTACGCGACCACGGGCAGCCTGCCGAATGGCAGCACGGTAGCCTTCCAGTTCGCCACCGCGCTGGCGCTCGATGCCCCGGGCAACCTGTTCATCGGCGATGACCCGAGCGACGGCACCCAGGTATTCAAGGGCCACGTCTGGAAGGCCGCAAAACCCTGAGTCCGGCCTGGCCAACAGCATTCGCGTGATCGAGGGCTGCTCGCAGCACCTTCCAGGTGCTGCGAGCAGCCCTGTGTCATCCCCCTGCCTTGCAGCAGTCTCCCCCGATCTGGCAAAACTCGCGGGCGTTCCCGGGAGCCCAACGCGCGCACCCTCATGAAGCCATCACGCGAAAGGAGATAGTTCCAGTAACAGATCTCTGCCCGAGCCCGTTACATTCCACTGGTAGCAGAAGAGCACCGGCCGCAGAGCGGTCGGCAGTCCAGGGCAAGACCTGGACCAAGTCCACAGTCGACAGTCGACAGTTCACAGGTCACAGTCCGCTCGTGCCCGGTCGACTGTCGACTCAGGATAGAAGACAGGATAGAAGAGGGGAGCATTGCTGATGCAGCGACCACCTACCTGGCCGGGCCTTGCGCTGGTGGCGGCGGCAGCGATCGTCGTGCCGGCTGTGTTCGCCCTGGCACTCGGGCTTGTGATCGCCGTAGCTGCCCCGGCCCTGCAGCCGCAGCTCGCGGCGCTGCGGCTCGTGGCACCGCTATCCGCGCCCCAATTGGTCGCGCCGCCCGCCCCGGCGCAGCCGGCGGAGCCGGTAGCGGAACCCCGGCCCCCGGAACCCACGGCGGCGCCTGCCGCCTTTGTGCTCGGCGTGGCAGCGCCCGGGGCGAGCGCGCGCCAGCTCAGCGTCCAGATCGTCGAGGGCAGTCTCGGCGACCCACAGACCTGGGGATACCGTCCGCCCTCCCTCAGCGCGAGGGTGGGCGATACGGTCACCTGGACCAACGCGGGCGCGCTACCCCACACCGTGACGGCCCAGGGAGGCGCCTTCGACTCGAGCATGCTGGCCAAGGGGGCCCAATGGTCCTTCAGCCCCTCGGCCCCCGGCACGTTCGACTACTTCTGCGCGCTGCACCCGCAGATGCGTAGCACGCTGGTGGTGGAGGCCGCGGGCCAGGAGCCAGCGCAGGCGGCGCCAACGCAGGTCACCCAGGATACGCCCGGGGCGCCAACGCCGGCCTCTGCTCAGGCAACAGCCCCGGCCCCAGAGCCGACCGTGGAGCCGGCGCCGGCGCCCGCGGCCCCGGCCACGCGGACCGGCCCGGGACGGCTCGGCGCCCGGATCGTCGAGGGGAGCCTCTCCGACCCGAGTTCCTGGGGCTTCGACCCGCGCACCATCACGGCCAGGGTGGGCGACACGATCACCTGGACCAACGCGGGCAGCCTGCCCCACACGGTCACGGCCGAGGGCGGCGCCTTCGACTCGGACGTGCTGCGCAAGGGGCAGCAATGGTCCTTTACCCCCTCGGCCGCCGGCGGCTTCGACTACTTCTGCGCGCTGCACCCGCAGATGCGGGGCATGCTGGTGGTGGAGGCCGCGGGCCAGGCGTCGGCGCAAGCTGCGCCGGCCGGGGCTGTGCAGGACGCGGACGAGGCGCCCGCGCCAGAGGCGGCACAACCGGTGGTTCCGGCTCCTCAGCCCGAGGCTCCGCCTGCAGCCCCGGCGCCCCAGCCAACCGCGCTGCCTGCTCCTGCCCCGCCGACGGGCGGGCAGCAGCTCAGCGCCCAGATCGTCCCCGGCGGCTTCAATCCGGCGACCATCAACGCGGCCGTGGGCGACACCATCACCTGGACCAATACCGACAGCCGGAAGCACACCGCCACGGCGACGGACGGGTCGTTCAGCTCGGGCGCGGTGAATCCGGGCGCCCAGTGGTCGTGGACGGCGACCAGGGCCGGGACGATCTCTTACTTCTGCGAGTTCCATCCCGATATGCGTGGGACACTGGTCGTCGCCTCGACTGCCGCCCAGCCCACGGCTCAGCCTGCCGGACCGACGGCCGGGCCATCGCCCCAGCCGACGACGGCTCCCGCCGCCACGCCCAGAGCAGCGCCCACGCTGGCCCCGACGGCGGTGCCCCAGGTGCAAGTGCAAGTGGAGATCGCCCTCGCGGGCAGCGCCGCCTACCCGTCGGCCAGCGGCCGGGCGCGGTTCGACAGCGACGGAACCAAGCGGGAGCTGCGGGTCGAGTTGGCCGGCGTCGTGGCGCTGAAGGGCGCCCAGGTCGATGTGTTGGTCGGTGGCAGCAAGGTGGGCAGCATGGCCGTGAGGAGCGATGGAACGGCCAGGCTGGATCTGAGGACGGACCAGGGCGCAACCACGGTCCCCACGAGCGTCGCCGGCAAGCAAGTCGAGGTGAAGACGGGCGCGGGGGCACTGGTTGCCTCCGGCAGCTTCTAGCCGGATGATTCGCCGGGTGGGGGCGGACACGCAGGTCCGCCCCTACATCACCCATGCGGTTCTGGATACGAACGGAGCCCCGCCTGTCTCCAGGCGGGGCTCCTCGATCACCATGCTTGTCGTACGCTCCGGACAGAGCTACAGCACTACTGCAGCGTCGCCGGCGATGAGATCGCTTCCGGCCGATCAGGCTCCTCGGAGCGCGCTGGTCGCGGCCCTCGGGCGATCACCGAGGGCCCACCCCACCAGCGCGAAGCTCCCCGAAACGATCTACAGGCGTATGCACCATTGGCACCTCCCCGATCGATCTCGGGCTGTCGGCCCGGCGCGCGCCCCGCAGGACGCTCCTGCCTGCACCCACTGGAATTCAACGTCTGGGAGCAGTATAACCCGGTCGAGCGTCCGGCGCAAGAGGATTTTGGATTTTGGATTTTGGATTTTGGATTTTGGATTTTGGATTTTGGATTGAGGCACCCTTGAAGCGGGTCGTAACGGTGCGACGGGCCGGGGATGCGGCCTCAATCCAAAATCCAAAATCCAAAATCCTCACAGCCAGTCCTGCCGGCGGGCCACGAGCCAGGAGCCGAGGCCCAGGAGGGCCATGGTCGCCAGGGAGGCCAGCGCGCCCAGCGGGTCGTCGCGGCCGGGAAAGCTCACGTTCATGCCGCAGAAGCCGGTGACCAGGGTGACGACCATCAGCACCAGGGTGATGGCCGTCAGGCGCTTGACCACCTGGTTCAGCTTGTTGGACTGCTGCGACAGGTACGCGTCCAGGTCGCCGGTCAGCAGCTCGCGGTAGATGTCCAGGGTATCGGTGAGGCGCAGCAGGTGGTCGTAGACATCGTTGAAGAAGACCACCGTGCTCTCGTGGAAGGCGGGCTGGTCGCGGCGGCTGAGGGCGTTGAAGACGTCCCGTTCCGCGCCGACGATCCGCCGCAGCGTGATCAGCTCCGCGCGCAGGCGAAGCAGCTTCTGCAGCGTGTGAGGGGTCAGCCCGTTGAACAGCTCTGACTCCAGGTCGTCGATCCGCGCCTCCAGTCGATCGGCGACCGGGAAGTAGCTGTCCACCAGGCCGTCGGTCAGGTGGTAGAGCAGGAAGCCCAGCGGGTGAGGCTCGACCAGGCTCGGGTGCTGCTGCCAGCGCTGGCGAAAGTCGGCCAGGGGCTCCACCGTCCCGTGGTGGGTGGTGGCCACGTAGTTGGGGCCCATGAAGATGCCCACCTGGGTGAGCTTAACCTCGTGGTTGCGCGCGGCGAGGCGGGCATCGTACAGGACGACGAACTCGTAGTCGTCGTAGTGATCGATCTTGGGGCGCTGGCGGCGCTTGGCCACGTCCTCGATCGCCAGCGGGTGAAAGCCAAACACCCGCTCCAGCAGCCCCAGCTCGGCCGCGTCCGGGTCCTGGAGGTCCACCCACACCAGGGCCGAGGGATCGGCCAGCAGGCTCGCAAGCTGCTCGGGGGCCACGTCGGCCCGCAGGCTGCCGCCGCGGTACCACAGGGTTGTCAGCACGGACCTACCTCCTCCAGGGCTCCGAGCGGGCGACGCACCGAGGCCGCATGGCCGAAGAATGCGCTCACTGCTCCTACGCCTCCTGGGAAGCCGTGCTATTATCCCATCTCAACGCTTCCTTTCGGAGGGAGAGGGGTTTCTTTGGGGGCTTCCCCCGGACCCCCTTTGCGGGTATAGTGCGGGCTGGGAGGGGAGGTACACCCATGGTGGGTCCGGGCGAAGGTGGCGATGCTGGGTGAAGGCGCGCCGCTCCAGGTTGGTATTCTCACCAAGGGCAAACCTACGCTGGGCATGGTGCTGGTCAGCCTGGTGCTCCAGGAGGGCCGGCCCCTGTACATCCACATCGTCGACACCGCGCCCACGCCGGTGGTGAAGCGGGATGACGTGATCTTCGCCATGCGCCTGGCCTTCGATCGGGGCGTCCACTGCGGTTACGAGTACAGCAAGGAGAAGCAGCGGGCGTTCAGCGTGGGGCGCCTGAAGCTGCTGGAGGCGCTCGACAAGCCCTACCTGGTGTTCATGGACGACGACATCGTCCTGGCGCCGGCGGCGCTGGCTGGCCTGGCCGCCTGGGCGGAGGCCCAGCCCATCTTCGGCTACGTGAGCCCGGTGTGCAAGAACTACGGCGAGACGGCCAGCCCCATTCCGGGGCGGGCGCACTACTCGCCGGGCGGGATCATCTACCAGGACACGCTGGCACGCCGCATCCTGTTGGACTACTACACCACCACCGTCGACGTCCTGGACGCGCGCGCGGCGCCGGACAAGGTCTGGGAGAACGCCTTCCTCTCCGAGCTCTTCCCGGCCCTCGACCGCCCATGCGCCGTGCTCCAGAGCTGCATGAGCTACCACCTCGACTATCGCGATCGCCCGGCGCGCTACTCGATCGACGAGCGCCTGATCAACCACAGCGTGGCCCGCGCCCGCAGCATCGCGGCGAAGGCAATGATGAATGATGAATGAAGAATGATGAATGATGAATGTGTCACATTCATCATTCATCATTCATCATTCATCATTCACGTGAGGCACAGCCGCGCTCGGGTGGCGGGGCCGACGCTGTGGGTGGCAAACCAGCCCGCGTTCACCTCGAGGGCGTAGAGGTAGTCCGCGGGGGGCGCGTGGGGCTCGAGCGAGCCGGGCTCCATGTCCTGGATGTCCACGGTGGCGCCGTCTCGGGCGATGAAGGCGATGCTCAGCGGAATGAGCGTGTTCTTCATCCAGAAGGCGGCCCGACCGGGCCGCTCGAAGATGAACAGCATGCCCTCATCCTGGCCGAGCGACTGGCGGAACATCAGGCCCTGCCCGCGCTTCTCCGGATCGTCGGCCAGCTCGACCCACACCCGGGGGCCGGACGGGGCATCGAACTCCACGTACGGGCGCTCGCAGCCGCTCAGCCCGCCCAGCAGACGCGGGGCGCCGAGCACAACGATGAGCGCGCCGGCCAGGCAGACCAGCGCGAGAGGGGAGCTTCTGAACTTTGGCATGGCGGTTGGTTGAAAAGTACTACATCCTCCCTGTTAGCCGCCACCCGGATTGACAATAAGGTGCAGTCGGACATATTCTACGTCCCACTCTCCGTGTGGTCGTCGTTCAGGCCATGCGGGTAGCGTGGTGGCGGACCGGGGCGGGCTGGCAACTCGGGGAGAGGCCGCCGAGCGTGGCTCGTGCGCCGGGACGAAGGACGTGGTGGCTTGGCCGGCCTAGTTTCGCTCGCCGGGCGTCGGGCTGTCGGTGGGCCTAGCAACTGGATGGGAACCTCTGCGGTTCGTTGCACATCGGCGGGGCACGACACGCGCGGCAACTTTGCTGCTGATCGCTCTGCTGGCTGTCAGCCTGAGCCTGAGCGGTTGCGGCATCGTTGGCGGGGCCGGGCCGGCGCCTACCCCTGACCCGTTCGCCGCCCTGTCGGGCAAGAGCGAGGAGTTCTACAACAAGGGCCTCGAGCACTTCGATAAGGGTGAGTACCG
The DNA here is from genome assembly GCA_016210245.1 of Chloroflexota bacterium. GTDB lineage: Bacteria > Chloroflexota > UBA6077 > UBA6077 > JACQUR01 > JACQUR01. Next base: position 9,528 of record JACQUR010000043.1, on the reverse strand, counting down.
CGAAGCGCTCAACGCCTTCGACCAGGCACGCCTGTATAGCTCCCAGGCAGACCCGCGCATCGACCAGGCGATCGAGCGCGCCCGGGCGGCGATCAATCCGACGGCCACGCCCACGAACACCGCGACGCCCACCATCACCCCCACCCCTCGCCCGCCCGTGCAGATGAGCACCCAGCAGCCCGACGAGGCACTGGCCCAGGCGTACTTCGGCACGACCTACCTGACCGTGGTGCCTGGCCGCGAGAGCCTGCCGCCGCCGATGGTGGTCTTCTGGTCCGAGTACCAGGTTAGCCTCTACGTGCAGAACCTGGGGCAGACGCTGCGCCAGCCCTTCACCGTGCGCGTGTTCGACCTGGACGCGCGCCGCCTGGTGGGCGAGGTATCCACGGAGAGTCCCGCGGCCGAGCAGGCCGCCCGTCCCCCGGTGGGCGCCCCCACCGTGGCCTCGGAGCGCCCCTCGGCCGAGCAGTCCACGCCAGCGCCCACGCCCGTGCGCACCCCGGCCGGCGCCACCCCCGCGCCCGCAGGCCAGGCCGGGCAGCTCAAGAAGTGGTTCGATCGCTTCGTCTGGTACAGGGAGGGTGGCGAGCGGCCGGGCAAGTACCGCCTCGAGCTGTACGCGGGCGCGCAACTGGCTCGAGTGCTGGACTACGAGGTCCAGGCGAACTTCGTGCCCGTCCCGACGATGACCCCAACGCCCACGCCTACGGAGACGATCACCCCCACGCCAACGGGCACGCCCGTTGGCACGCCGGGCGAGCCGGCGCCCGGCACGCCCGGCACGCCCGGCACGCCCGGCGCACCGGCGACACCGACTACCCCCACCCCCACCCTCACCCCCACGCCTACGCCTGCCGTCGCCTCCATCGCCGTGACCGGCGGGCTGCCGGCCGGGATCACGGTCAACCAGGCCTCGGGGGGCCTCTACGTCGCGGACGCATCTGGAGTCGTTTGGATGGTTGACCAGAACGGGCCGGTGCTCCAGCGCCCCTTCGTGCTGGAGGGCTCGCCGGTCGACGTGGTGGTGGACCCGCTGACCGGGCGCCTCTACGCTGCGCTCAAGGGCAGCGGCACCCAGACCACCATCGCCATCCTGCACGGCACGAGCGGCGAGCGGCTGGGCAGGATCACCATCCCTGACGGCCAGGTGACCGAGTTGGCCATCAACCCGGGCGCCGGCCTGCTCTACGCCCTGGTGCCCGGGGCCGAACAACTCAACGTGGTCGACCTGCGCCAGAACGCCATCGCGCAGCGGGTCCGCTTCGCTCCCCTCGCCCAGGTCACCGGGATGGCGCTCGATCCCGCGGGCAAGCGGCTCTACATGTCCGACCTCACCGGCCAGTTGCTGGTCTTCGACGCTGCGGACCCTCGCAACGCTCAACTCGTCCGCGTCTCTGGCCCCGGGCTGTCCGGTGTGGCGGCGCTCGACGATCGGGCGTTCGCCTTCAACACGCCGGGCAAGAAGGTCTACGTGGTGAACCCGGCGGAGCGGCGCGTCGAGCGCGAGATCGCCCTCGACCAGGAGCCCGGCGCCATCGCGGCCGATTCCCAGACCGGCCTGGTCTACGTGCTCGGCACGCAGCGCCCTGCTCTCGTCCGCCTGGACCCGGAGCGCGGCGAGGCCAACGGGGTCGCCTACCTCCCCGACCGCAGCGGGCGCATGGGCCTCCAACCCCGGGCAGCCCGGGACCTGGCCGGCCTGCGCAGCCGCATCGCAATCAACCAGTTTGACGGCAGCCTGTTCATCACCCAGCCGGAGATCGGCACCGTCTCGGTGGTTACCTCGGACATGTTCCCGGCGCTCGGAGGGGGGGGCAGATGAGACTCCGACTCGTCTGGCTGCTGGTGCTGCTGGCCGGCCTGGTGGCGCTCGCTCCCCTGGGGCCAAGCGCCGCGGCGCAGACTGCCCAGGACTTCCCGGTCCCGGGCGGCTGGTTCTACACCCAGGCGACCGTGCGCGCGGGCTTTGGCTACAGCGTGGTGGACGACGCCCTCGCGCCCATGTGGACCGAGTACCGCCGCCTGGGCGGGCCGGCTGTCCTGGGCTCCCCCGTTTCGCGGCGCTACTATGGATCGGATGGCTTTCTCTACCAGGGCTTCGAGCGGTACATCCTGCAGTGGCGGCCTGACCAGCAGCGTGCCGTCTACGCCAACGTCTACGAGCAGTTCACCGACGCCGGCCTGGACGAGTGGCTGCTCGGGAAGGGCATCCCGAAGCCCGAGCCGCCGAGCAGCGACCCGTTCTACGAAGACGCGCGGCGGCGCATGGGCTGGCTGACGGAGAGTCGCTTCCTGGGCTTCTACCTGCTCAACCCGCTCACGCAGGAGCCGTGGGACTTCTACGAGCAAGCCTGGGAGGTCTACGGCTTGCCCCAGACTGGCCCGGAGCGGCTGCGCATCGGCGTGGGCTCCGTGGGCCTGTGGCCCTTCATCGTCCAGCGCTTCCAGAAGGTCGCGCTGCAGCTCTGGCTGGACAACGGCCCGGCGGGCATCAGCCGCGGCTCCGTTTCCATCATCACCGCAGGCACGCTGGCGCGCCAGGCGAGCTTGATCCCGATCACCGCCGTGCTGCCGGAGCCGCCGCCGCCCGTCAGCCCGTGGATCGTCGGGCAGCCACAACTCAGCGGTCGACCGGTCGAGCAACTGGGCCAGCAGCTTCGGCACTTCGCCCTCGGCGGCGCCGGCTTCGCGCCCGCTGAAACCGTGACCGTTACCCTGACCAAGGAGGAGCAGGCGGCCCAGCCGGGCGAGCAGCCCACGCGGGTCACCTGGACCTTCACCACCCCAGCCCGGCAGGACGGCTCCTTCATCCTCGAGGGCGACGCTCTGCCCGGCACCTACAGCGTGACCGCCCGCGGCAACAGCTCCGGAGTGGCGGTGGTGGACAGCCTAGCGCTGTCGTAGGCCCCCGAGGGGTAGTATCCGAGCCGCGGCTCGGATACTACCCCTCACTTCACGAGCAGCAGGCTGCTACTCCGCCAAGCGCACCAGGGCGCGCCCGACCAGGGACCGGGCGAGATCGATCTTGTAGCCGTTGTGGCTCAGGGGAGTGGCCCCCTCCACCACGGCCTCGGCCGCCCGCGCCACGCTCGACTCGGTCAGCCGTTCCCCGATGAGCAGCTCTTCCGCGCGGAAAGCCCGCCAGGGCTGCGGGCTCACCCCGCCCAGGACGATCCGGATCGTCCTGCACACCTGCTGCTCGATGCAGGCCAGCACGGCCACGCTGGCCAGGGCCGGATCGAACTTGTTCCGGACCCCTACCTTCAGGAACACGCCGCGAGCGCCAGGCGCCGGCGAGGGAACCTGGACCTCGGCCACGATCTCCGCCGAGCCGAGCACGGTCCCGCGCGGGGTGAAGAACGCCTCCACCGGGACGCTCCTCCCGCCCGACGGCCCCACGATCCTGACCCTGGCCCCCAGGGCGGCCAGGGACGGCGCAGTTGCGGACGGACATACCGCGCTGCAGATGAGGCGGCCGAAGATGGCGTGAAACCGATTGTCGCCCCTGGTGGCGAAGCAGTCCTCGCCGCCCTTGCGGAAGCAGGGGTAGGCGTTGCCGCTGCTCCGGCTGTACCAGCACAGCTCTCGCTGGCACAGGTCGCCGCCAATGGTCGCCCGGTTGCGGTATTGCCACGCCCGGCTGGCGTAGGCCGCCTGGGCCAGGATGCCGTACTGCTCCCGGACCAGCGCGCTGGTCTCCAGGGTGCGCAGGGTGGCCAGGCTGCCGATGGCCAGGCCGCTCTCGCCTGCACACACGTAGTCGAGGGGCGGGGCAATCCCCTTGAGGCTGACGACCACCTCGGGCTGGGCCGGGCGGGAGCGGGTCTTCAGCTCGCGCAGCAGGTCCATGCCCCCGCTCATGAGCGCCGCCTTCGGTCCGTGGCGCTCCAGCACCGCGACGGCTTCGGCCAGCGTCGTCGGGCGCAGGTAGGTGAACCTGGGTAGGTAGTCGGTGCTGATGGTCCCAGCCACCGGCTCGTCCTGCTCCAGCCACGCTTCGATCGTCCTGGGATCGAGCTGCGGCCGGGCCACGGCCTCCGCGCTCGCGGTTACTGCCGCCCGCTCACCTTCCAGCATGGCCATTCGAGTGCGCCTCCTTTCCATTCCGCTGCTGCCGGAGCGCCTCCAGGATCGCCTCCGGCGTGAACGGCGGGTTATCGAGCCGGATGCCGAGGGCGTTGTACAGCGCCTGGCCGACCGCGGCCGGCACCGGGCAGGTGGCGCCCTCGCCGATGGACTTGACGCCGTAGGGGCCCAGCGGATCGTAGCAGTCGGCGAACAGCGCGCTCATGTCGCTCCCTTCACCGGTCGGCATGTCCACGGTGGTCAGAACCTTGTAGTCCAGGAAGCTGGGATTCAGCACCCGGCCCGTCTGCTCGTCGAATACCATGTCCTCGGTCAGGGCGTGCCCGGCCCCCAGCAGGAAGCCACCGTACACCTGGTTCTCGCAGATGGACGGGTTGATGATCGTGCCGCTGTCGTGCGCGCCCACGAAGTTCAGCACCTTGACCTCGCCGGTGTCGGTGTCCACCTCCAGCTCGACGAAGTGGCTCATGAACATCTTGGCGATCTGCGATTCGGGCAGGTTGGCGGTGGCGCGGCCGATGATATCGGGCGGCGTGAGGTAGACCGGGTGCTTCATCGAGGTGACCTCGGAGAATGGGAGCGAGCGGTCCGGGCTGCCCTTGACGAACACGACCCCGTTCTTGATGTCCAGGTCTTCGGGGGCCACCTCCATCATGAGCCCGGCCAGCTCGAGCACCTGGCGCCTGGCGTCGACGGCCGCCAGCCGCGTCGCCATCCCCGTCTGGTGCGAGTTCACGCTGGCCACCGTGGCCGGCGACCACGGGCAGGTGTCCGTATCCCCGTGGGTGCCCACGAAGGTCTCCACCGGCACGCCCAGCGCCTCCGCCGCAATCTGGGCCTGGGTGGTATCCGCACCCTGGCCCTGCTGCCCAACCCCTGTGAAGATATGAACCGTGCCGTCGTGGTTCACCTTGACCACAACGGACGGGCAGCCCAGGTGGCGGCCGCCGCAGATGTGGGTGGCGGTGGCCATGCCGACGCCGCGCCGCTTCGACCCGTCGACCTCCGTCGGCTGCCCCCAGCCCTTCCACTTCTCGCTCCAGCGGAACGCCTCGGCGCCCTTCAGGATGCACTGGTCCAGCGCCCCGCTGGACAGGTACTCGCCGGGGAAGGGTGCGCCCAGGCGCTTGAAGACGAACTTCTGGGAGTAGATGGGGTCGCCGGCTCGGATGTGGTTCTTCAGGCGGATCTCGAGCGGGTTCAGGCCAAGCGCCTCGGCCGCCCGGTCGATCGCCTGCTCCATGGTGAAGCCCATGGACAGATCGCCCACGCCGCGCATGCAGCCGGCCGTGACCAGGTTGGTGCTGACGCCGTAGTACTCGAATCGGATGGCCGGCCGCTGCCCGCCCCAGAGGTCGCTCACGCTCTCGTAGGGGTAGGGCTTGTAGCCGTACGCGCCGTTGTCGAAGTAGTGCTTGAAGTGAATGGCGGTGAAGGTGCCATCGCGCTTGAGGCCCAGCCGCACCTTCGAGACCGGCTTGTCGCGGCGCTTGACCGTGGCGAAGCACTCCTCCTGGGTCAATTCCAGCTTGACCGGCTTGCCGGCTTTCCTGGCCAGGTGGGCGGCCAGGAAGTGGAAGTTGTTAGTCCACCACAGGCCATTCGAGGCCCCGGCCGGGTGGTTGACCACTCGCACCTTGTTCTGGGGCAGCCCGAGGTGCCGGGCCAGGGAATCCCGCAACTGAAACGGAGTCTGGGTGGAGGTCCAGAGGGTGAGCTTGTCGCCCTTCCATCGGGCGATGGCGGCGTTCCGACCCAGCGGGGCGTGCTGCTGCTGGCCCATGCGGGTGTCGTGCTCGATGACGAGGTCAGCCGCCGCAAACCCCTGCTCCAGGTCCCCCTCCTCGACCACGGCCTCCCGGACATTGCCGAAGGAGGCTACCTGCGGGGCACCGGGCTCCACGGCCGCCATGATGTCGAAGACGTGGGGCAGCTCTTCCCACTCGATCTCGATCAGGCGCAGCGCTGCTTCGGCGGTGTGGTAGTCCACCGCCGCCACCGCCGCCACCTCCCGCCCGGCGAAGCGCGGCCGGTCCTCCAGGACGGGGCCGAGGTAGTTCAGGGAGCGGTCCAGCCACTCCTCGTCCGGCACGTCCTGGTAGGTGATGGCCGCGGCCACGCCCGTCAACGCCTCCGCCTTCGAGGTGTCGATGCGCTTGATTCGGGCGTGCGCGTAGGGGCTGCGCAGGACCTTGGCGACCAGCATCCCCGGCAGGCTGAAGTCCACCGCATACTCGAGGCTGCCCGTCACCTTCTCATAGGCGTCTTTCAGCGGAACTCGTTTCCCGATGACTGCCAGTCCATTGGACGTGGCGACCGGCTGTCTTGTAGCCACGGTCAACCCTCCCTCATCGTCTGTGCTGCCGACAGCACCGAGGTGATGATCTTCGGGTACGAGCCACAGCGGCAGATGTTGCCAACCAGGGCCTCTTTGACCTCTTGTTCCGTTGGTGCCGGGTTGCTCTCCAGCAGCGCCCTGGCGACCATGATCATGCCCGGCGTGCAGAACCCGCACTGCATGCCGTGGTGCTCGACGAAGGCCTGCTGAATGGGGTGCAGGTGTCCGTTCCTGGCCAGCCCCTCGATCGTGGTAACGCTCCTGCCCTCCGCTTCGATGGCCAGTTCCATGCACGCGTTGACCGGCTGGCCATCGACCAGGATGGTACACGCCCCACAATCGCCCTGGTTGCACGACACCCTGACCCCGATCAGCCCGAGCTGATTCCGCAAGCACTCCGCGAGGGTGGTGAAGGGCTCCACCTCGACCACCTGGTTCCTGTCGTTCACTCGCAGCTCGATGCGTTCTGCCAAGTGTCACCCCCCTTTCCAGGAGGCAGGAGGCAGGAGGCAGCAGGCAGCAATGGGGCCAGACACCCCTGCCTTCTGCCTCCTGCTTTCTGCCTACTGCCTTCTATCGACACACAGCCGTATAGCTCGGCTGACCAGGACGCTGGTCACCTGTCTTCGGTACTCCCTGGTTGAGCGAAGATCGGTGATCGGCCTGATTTCTTCGGCCGCGGTCTCGGCTGCCAATGCGATGGCGCGGTCGTCCAGGCTGGCGCCGACGAGGACGGCTTCGGCCCGCCGGGCGCGCAGCGGGGTTGGCCCGACGGCGCCCAGGGCGATCCTGGCATCCGTGCAGCGCCCGTCTCGGAGCGTCAGCACCGCCGACGCGCTGACCTTGGCCAGGTCTTCCGCCACCCGCATCAGCTTGAGGAACGCGCTGCCGGTGCCTGGCGGCAGGGTCGGAACGCGCACCTCAGCCACCAGTTCGTCGGCGGCAAGCACCGTCTTGCCCGGCCCGGCGAAGAACTCGGTGATCGGCACGCTCCGGCGGCCGCCGGAGCCCACCAGGTGGACCGTGGCCTCCAGGCACAGCAAGGGGCCGGCCGTGTCCGCGGCCGGCGAGGCCCGGCAGATGTTGCCGGCCACGGTCGCCTGGTTGCGCATCGTCGGCGAGCCCATGTGGACCACCGCCTCGTGCAGCAACGAGTACCGCTCGCGGACCACCGTCGACTGCTCCAGCGCCTTCAGCGTGGCCAGGGCGCCCAGGCGCAACCCCCCGGCCTCGTCGAATCGCACGTAGCCGAGATCGCCGATGCGCGAGATATCGATGACGCACCTGGGCGCCAGCGCATGGTTGCGCATCAACGTGACGAGATCGGTGCCGCCGGACAGCACCCGGGCTTCCTTGCCGTGGCTGGCGAGCAGAGCCACCGCTTCCTCGAGGGACTCCGGCCGGTAGTACTGGTCGATCCTCGGAATGGTTGACGGAAAAAACATTCGCCCCCCCAAGCTCCGTGGTGTGGCAATGGGATCGCGCAGGTTGTACTCATAGCACGTGCCGAAGGGGCAGTCAAGTGGGGGGTGAAGCAAGGGGTCAGACCCCCAGCCACGACAGGGGCTTGCCAGCCGACAGTGCGTTGGTATAATGGCGCGGCGTCGTTCCCCCCCCATCGCGCATTCGTTCCACAACGTCCTGGAGGTCACCGTGGTATTGCCGCTCACGTCCCGCGCCCTGGCTCGCCTGCTCGCCCTCGGCGTCCTGCTGGCCGCCACCCTTCTCTGGGCACCTGCTCTGGGCCTGGCCGAAGAGGCACAGCAGCAGGAGGTCAACGATCCCCGCTACTTCCCCGAAACGGGGTACCGCATCGCCAATGACAAGTTCTGGGAGTATTTCCAGCGCCGTGGCGGCATCAACACCTTCGGCTACCCGGTGTCGCGCGAGTTCCAGTTCCTGGGCGCTCCGGTGCAGATCTTCCAGCGCTTGATCGTGCAACTGGGCCCGGATGGAAACCCGAGGACGATGAACCTGCTGGACGAGGGGCTGATGCCGTACACCCGCGTCAACGGGTCGAGCTACCCCGCGCCGGACCCGGCCCTCACCCAGCGCACCCCCTCGCCGGCCGATGTCGAGTACGGCACCAAGATCGTCGACTTCATGAAGGGTGTGACCCAGGACACCTGGGACGGACTGAACGTCCGCTTCTGGAAGGCCTTCAACAGCACCGTGTCCTACGAACAGGCGTTCCCGGAGGGCAACCAGCCGGAAAGCCTGCTGCCCCTGATCAACCTGGAGATCTGGGGCGCGCCCACGTCGTTGCCCTCCTACGACCCCAGCAACCACGACTTCGTCTACCAGCGCTTCCAGCGGGGCATCGCCCACTACCGCAAGAGCTGCGACTGCACCGAGGGCGTGCTGCTGGGGGACTACTTCAAGGCAATCTTGACGGGCGAGAACCTGCCCCCTGACCTGGCCGAGCAGGCCAGGGGCAGCCGCTTCTTCGGCCAGTACGCCCCCAGCGCACCGAGTGCCGTCGCCCGTCCGAGCGTCCTGGCAGCCACCAACTTGCTCAACGCCTTCGCCAGGGAGGCGCCGCTGGTGACGGGCGCCCAGCCGACCGCCACCAGTGTCCCGGTGGTCCCAACTCCCACACCGGTCGTGGTGCCGACTGCCACCCCGGTCGTGGTGCCGACGGCTGCTCCGACCGCCGTCCCCACCGCCGCCCCCACCGCTGTCGGGAGCGCGCAGACCGGCTCCTACGTAGCCCGGAGCCCGGAGTACGGGCTGAGCGTCTTCCTCTGGGGCCACCCGGAAACCACCGCCCGCGACCTGGGGCGCGTGGCCGACCTGGGCTTTGGCTGGCAGAAGACCCTCTTCCAGTGGCGCGAGATCGAGGGCGCCGGCAAGGGCCGCTTCGACTGGCGGGAGTCCGACCGGGTGATCCGGGCCAGCAGCGCGGCCGGGGTGAAGGTGCTGGCCCGCCTGGACTTCCAGCCCGGGTGGGCGCGGGCGGATGGCGCCCACAACGGCCCGCCGGATAACTACCAGGACTTCGCCGACTTCGTCTCGGCCCTGGTCAGCCGCTACAAGCAGGGCTCGCCCATCGGGCGGCTGCACGCCATCGAGATCTGGAACGAGGTCAACCTGGCCCGCGAGTG
>JACQUR010000524.1 GCA_016210245.1 Chloroflexota bacterium | reverse complement strand
GCGAGTTGCCAGTTTCCTGGATAATGTGTACTGTTCAGCGAGTTTGGCCTCTGAACTGTCGACTGTCGACTGTCAACTGTCAACTCGCGTGGTGGACCATCGCCGTGCTCGCCGCGACCGCCCTGCCGGGCCTGCTCGGCCGGGCGTTCGGGCCGCGGGACCTGGTGCGCGTCCACACCTTTCTGAACATCTGGGACTTCAACGTCTACCTCTCGGCCATGCGCGAGGCTGCCTCCACCGGCGCCTGGCTGATCCACAACCACTTCGCCGCCGAGCCGCACCAGCCCGGCCTGATCCATGTGCCCTACGTGGCGGTGGGCCAGCTCGCCCGGGCGCTGGGCGCAGAGGTGATGGTCGTCTATGGGGGCGCCGAGGCGCTGGGCCGCGTCCTGGTGGTGCTGGCCACCTACGCCTATGTGGCGTTGCTGCTGCCGCCGGGGCGCGCCAGGCTGATCGCCTTCCTGCTGGCGCTGCTCGGCTCCGGCCTGAGCTTCTGGGTAGCCCTGGCCAACCTGCTGCCCGGCCTGGGGGGCGGATCGCCCGAGACGCTGTACTACGAAACCAACTCCCTGACTCTGCTCTTCTCCGGCCTGCACCTCATGCTGGCGCTGGCGCTCACCGTCGCCATCATCAGCCTGTTCGCCCGCTTCGCCTGGAAGGCCCCCGGCTGGCTGGCGCTGCTGCCGCTGGCCGGTGCGAGCCTGCTGCTCAGCCTTAGCCACCCCCACAACCTGCCCGTGCTCGCCTCGGCCTTCGGACTGTACCTCGCAACGGCCGGCTGGAGGGCGCACGCCATCCCCTGGCGGGCGGTCCTGGCGCTGCTGGCCGTCCTGCTCGGGGCGGCCCCGGTGCTGGCCTACGACTACGTGACCTTCGGCCAGGACCCGTTCTGGTCGGCCAGCCAGGCGCAGCAGAACGTGGTGCTCTCGCCGCAGGGATGGGCGCTGGTGGGCCACCTGGGGCTCCCCCTCCTGCTGGCGGCGCTGGGTCTGGTGGTCTGGCGCGAGGGCGGGGAGCGGCGCTGGCTGGCGGGTGCGCTGGTCCTGGCCACCCTGGCCTGGATGTACGCGCCGCTCAGCTTCCAGCGCCGCTTCGCCTTCGGCATCCCGCTCTACCTCTCGGCGCCGGCCGCGCTGGGCACGGTGTGGCTCTACGAGCGCCTGCCGCGGCCACACTGGCTCTGGCGGCGCGCGCTCGCCTATGGCCTGCTCCTGGGCGCCGGAGGCACCACGGTGGCCATGTACCTGGCCGTGCTCTCCTCCGCCGTCGCGGGCGCGCCATATCCCAGCTATCCAGCCACGGTCGCTGAGGCGGCCGCGGCACGCTGGCTGGCGGAGCGCGTGCAGCCCGACCAGGCGGTGCTGAGCGGGCTGGAGTCGGGCTACCTGCTGGGCGGCGAGATCCCCGGGCGAGTGGTGCTGGGCCATCCCCACGTCACCCCGCACTATGCCGCCAAGCGCGCGCTGGTGCTGCAGTTCTTCGATCCGCGCACCAGCCCCGAGGCACGCCTGGCCCTCGCCCGCACCCTGGGGGCGGACTTTGTGTTCTACGGCCCCGTGGAGCGCCAGCTCGGCCCGCCGCCCGAGGCGCCCGGCCTCCAGGTGATCTACGCCCGGGACGGGGTCACCGTGTACCGGTTGAGCTATGAGTGAGCGAGCGCCGCGAGTTGACAGTCAGCGGTCGGCAGCCGGCAGTCGGCAGTCAATGGTCGGCAGTCCAGAATCCAGCGTGCCGCGGCCCTGGACTGTTGACGCTCGACTGTCGACCTTGATCTCTCGACTGTCGACTGTCGACTGTCGACTGTCGACTGCGCTCCTCGCGGCCGGGCTGCGGCTGGCCAATGGGCCGCTCACCGTGGACGACGCCTACATCACCCTGCGCTACGCCCGCAACCTGGCCGACGGCGCCGGCTTCGCCTACAACCCCGGCCAGCCGGTGCTGGGTACCACCACGCCGCTGTGGACGCTGCTGCTGGCCGCCCTGTACCGGACCACGGCCATCGACCTGCCCCTGCTGGCCCTGGGCCTGAACGCAGCCTTCGACGCCGCCACCGCCTGGCTGCTCTATGTCCTGGCGCGGCGGCTGGGCGCGGGGCGCGGGGCGGCGCTGGCGGCCAGCCTGCTCTTCGCCAGTGCGCCCATGAGCGTGGCCTACGCGGCCGGGGGCATGGAGGCCTCGCTGTTCGTGCTCCTGCTCTGCCTGGCCGCGCTGGCCGCCACCAGCGGCCGGACTGCCGTGGCGGCGGGTCTGGCCGGGGCGGCCACGCTGGCCCGGCCGGAGGGGCTGCTGGCTGGAGTGCTGCTGCTGGCCGACCAGGCCCGGCGGGAGCGACGCCTGCCGCTGCTCGGGCTGGCGGCCTTCCTCGCGCCCCTCCTGCCCTGGCTGGTCTTCGCCACCCTCACCTTCGGCAGCCCGCTGCCCCAGTCCATGGCCGCCAAGGCGGGCGCCTACCAGGTCTCGCCGCTGGCCAACGCGCTGGCCCTGGCCCTGCAGCCGGGCCTGCCGGGCCTGAGCCTGTTCCTGCTGGCCGCGCAGCCGCTCCCCGGCCCGGCCCTGGCGGTGCTGGCGGCCGTGGTCGCTGCCTGCCTGGGGCTCTTCGCCACGAGGCTGGTTCTGGCTGCGCCCAGTGCTGGCCGAGCGACCCTGCCGCTGGCGCTCTTTCCCGTCGCCTACGTGGTCGCCTACGCCGCGGTTGGCCTGCGTGGGGTGCGGATGTTCCACTGGTACCTGGTGCCACTGGTGCCGGGGTACTGCGTCCTGCTGGCCCTGGCCGCCCGGCGGCTCGGCTCCGCCCGCCTGCTGGGCGGTCGAGCCTGGCTGGCCTACGCCGCCCTGGCGCTGTGGTGGCTGCCGGGCTACGGGCTGCTCGGCGCCCAACCCTTGCTGCCGTCCGGCTTCTCGATCGAGCGCGAACGCCTCTACACCCGGGTGGCCGTGGACTATGGCCAGCGCTGGGACAGCCAGACGGTGGTCGCCGCCCCGGAGATCGGTGCCCTGGGCTTCCACAGCCGGGCGCGCATCCTGGACACCGTCGGCCTGGTCTCGCCCGAGGCGGCGCGCTTCCCGGTCGTGCCGGAGCTGCTGGCCTCCGACAACGCCGTCTCGCCCGCCCTCCTCCAACAGGCGCAGCCGGACTACCTCGTCAGCCTGGACCAGTTCGTCCGCCGCTCCCTCCTGCCCGACCCCTGGTTCCAGCAAGCCTACCGCCTGGTCGAGGCCCGGCCAGCCCGAGTGTGGGAGAGCGAGCGGCTGCTGATCTACCGTCGCGATCCACAGGCACCGAATTGATCAAGACAGCAGGAGACGATTCGTGACCGTGGGCTCCGTGTCTCAGCCACGTTTCACACTCTACTTGGACGAAACCGGCGAGCCAGGCCTGGTCAACATCGATCCGGTGTACCCTGTGCTGTGCCTCTGTGGCTGCATCATCGAGGATGAGGCCTACCGAAGTGCGGTGATCCCGGCGCTCGACGGTCTTAAGACCGAATGGTTCGGCACCGCTCAGCTTACACTGCACTACAGCGAGATCATGAAGCGCAGCGGACCGTATGTTATCTTCCGTGACCCTGCCCGCCTCTACACGTTCGAACTCGGCCTGGCTGCGCTGATTCAGCGTCTCCCGCTGGTCATCCTGGCCGCATCTATTCATAAGACCGAGTACCGACAGCAATACGGAGTGGCTGAACCTGCCGGTCCCTCCCTACCGCTCGATCTGTACCTGCTCGCCGTGGATTTCGTGATCGAGCGTCTTACCGGCTTCTTGGAGCAGCAGAGAGGTATCGCGAGCGCGATTGTTGTCGAGGCACGGGGGAAACGGGAGAATCGGCTGCTGGCGCAGCACTATGCGGAGCGTCTGAAGAGTGGGACGCAGTTCTATTCGTCTGAACGATTCAACGTCCTGCCTCGGGCGCTCAGCTTGAAGAGCAAAGCCGATAGGGTAGCCGGGCTGGAGGTAGCGGACTTGCTGGCGCCGCCGATAGCCACGCGAACGCTGAGAGCAGACGCAGAGCAGAAGCCACTCTGGCAGGCCATCAAGCCAAAGATCTGGCTGCGCGGCGACGATCGGCCGGGTGGTGTCGGCCTGAAGACATTCCCCAGTTCGATTGGGCGAGCCATCATGCAGGCGCCCTCTAAAAGCGCCAACGGCCCGTAGGCCGTTGGCGCCGATCCCCATATCGGGGGTCCACTTATGAATCTATTGTAGCACTCTGGCGGAAGCATTGAGAAGGCACATCTCAGCCGTCGCATCGCCAAAACCCAAGCTCCAGAATCGCCTGGCTCTCCTCGCCCTGATCGGCCTCCTCCTGGCGGAGTTGCCGCTGGCGCTGGCCTGGTGCTGCGGGCCGCGTGGCCTGGCCGGGCTGGGCACCTTCTGGTTCATCAACGACTTCGCCCAGTACGAGGCGGCCATGGACCAGGGGGCGCGGGCGGCCGGCTGGCTGATCTACGACCGCTTCACCCCCGAGGTACACCAGCCCGCGCTGATGTTCCCGCTCTACGTGGCCCTGGGCAAGCTGGCAGCCGGCAGCGGGCTGCCGCTGGAGGTCGTGTACCGCGGGGCCGAGGTGGCTGCCCGGGCCGCGCTGGTCTGGAGCCTGGCCGTCTTCGCCGTGTGGCTGCTGGGCCAGACCAGGGGGGCCGTGCTGGCCTTCGCGCTGAGCCTGTTCGGGATGGGCCTGGGCATGCCCGCGGCCATCGCGGGCGCGCTGCTCGGCCTGGAGGGAGTGTACACGGGCAACGGTTCGTATGAGGTCAACACCTTCGGGCTGCTGTTCAGCGCCCCCCACGCGGCGCTGGCCATGGCGCTGACGCTGGCGCTGCCGATAGCCTACCACGCCTGGCTCCAGCGGCCGCGCGTGGGTCCGCTGGCCGCGCTGGGCCTGGGCAGCCTGGCCCTGGCGCTCCTCCACCCGTTCCACCTGCCGGCCCTGCTGGTGGCGCTGGCGCTCGACGCCGGGCTGCGCTGGCGCCGCGGGACAGCGTTGCCCGGCCTCGCCCTGGCCGTGGGCCTGCCGACCATCCTGGCCGCGCCCTTCGCCGGCTACGCTGCCCTGACCTTCAACCTGGACCCCTTCTGGGGCGCCACCTACGGCGCCCAGAACGTGCTGCCCAGCCCGCGCCCCTGGGAGCTGCCGATCGACTACGGGGCCGTGCTGCTGCTGGCCATCCCTGGAGCACTCGTCCTGCTGCGCCAGCGCTCCTCACCCGCGCGCTGGCTCCTCCTCTGGACCGCCGCCATGCTGGTGGCCATGTACCTGCCGCTGCCCTACCAGCGGCGCCTGAGCTTCGGGCTCCAGCCCGCCCTGGCTGTCCTGGCCACGGTGGGCCTGCTGCACCTGGAGGCCTGGCTGTGGAAGCGTGGCCGGCCCGGGCTCGGCCGCTGGCTTCAGCCCGCGGCGCTGGCCCTGGCGCTGGTGACCACCGCCACCGCCTGGCTCGGCATCACCGCCTCCGCGTTGGGCAACGCGCCGATGCGGCCCTACCGGGTCGAGGCCGGCGAGGCGGAGGCCGCGGCCTGGCTGGCCGGTGTGGTCCAACCCGACCAGGTGGTGCTGGCCGACTGGGACACCAGCAACTACCTGGCCGGGCGGCTACCCGGGCGGGTCCTGGGCGGCCATCCGGTCGCCACCCTGCAGCCCACCCAGCGGCGCACAGAACTGGCCACCTTCTTCCAGGCCGACGCCTCGGAGCGCCGGCGGCTCGCCCATGCATATGGCGCGGACTACGTGTTCTACGGACCGCGCGAGCGCGCGCTGGGGGCGCTGGAGGGCACGCCCGGGCTGCAGGCCATCTACCAGCAGCCGGGCGTGGCCATCTACGCCGTGGTGGAGCGCTGAACGCATGACAGGTCGACAGTCCACAGTCCACAGTCCACAGTCTGCTCGCCTCCTGTCGACTGTCGACTGTCGACTGTCGACTCGGTTCAGTGAGCGTCGACTGCTGGCCCTGCTGCGCGTGCTCGGGCTGGCGCTCTCGGCCGCCTACCTGGGCATGTTGCTCTACCACGTAGGCGCCTTGGTCCGCTTCCCGTACGACCTCAACTATGGCGAGGGCTACGTGCTCAACGACGCCCTGCGGCTGGTGCATGGGCAGCCCATCTACACCGATATTCGCCAGTTCCCCATGGTCCGCTCCCCCTATCCGCCAGGCTTCCTGGTGCTGGACGGGCTGCTCACCCTGGTCCTGGGCACCGGCTTCGCAGCCGGTCGGCTGCTCTCGGTCGCGGCGGCGCTGGCCAGCGGCGGCCTGATCTACCTGGGCGCGCGCCGCCTCGCCGGCCAGCGCGTGGTGGCCCTGGTGTGCGCGGGTCTCTACCTGGGCAGCCCCTTCCTGTACCAGTGGGCCGGCTTCTCGCGGGTCGACCTGCTGGCCAACGCCCTTGCGCTGGCCGCGGTGGTGCTCCTGCTCCATCGCGTCACCTGGCGGCACGTCTACGCCGCGGCGGTGCTGTGTGTGCTGGCTCTGTGTACCAAGCAGACGGCGGTGGCCGCGCCCCTGGCCATCGTGCTGGCGCTGCTCCTGAAGCAGCGCCGCCAGGCCCTCGCCTTCGCGCTCGCCGTGGCCGTTCCAACCGCCGCGCTGACCCTGGCGCTGAACGCGCTGACCGATGGCCAGTACGGGCTGCACGTCTGGCTGGGCAACGCCGCCAACCCGTTCAACCTGGCGCGCCTGGTGGTGATGCAGGTCGAGTTCCTGGTGGGGCACTCGCTCCTGGTAGCGGCCGCCCTGTGGCTGGCTCTCGGGGTCGCGCGGGGGCAGCCACTGGCGGATTGCGAATTGCGAATTGCGAATTGCGAATTGCCGAGTGCGGATGCTGTCCACAATTCGCAATCCGCAATCCGCAATCCGCAATCCGCAAGCGGTGCTGGCCCGAGCCTGGCGGCGCTGTACGCCGTGGTCGCCTTCGCCACCACGCTGAGCGTGGGCAACGAGGGCTCGAGCATCAACTACTTCCTCGAGTTCCTGGCCGCGGCGGCGCTGGCGGCCGCGGCTGCCTGGGCGGCGCTGCAAGCGCGGCTGCCCACCCTCTCCGCCGCGCAGGGAGTGCCTCTGGCGCTGGCGGTGCTACAGCTCGGACTCTACGCCCACGCGCCGAACGCCTTCGGGGTGTGGCCGTCGTTCTTCCCACCTCACGGCTTCACGCCCACCATGCGCGACGAGGCGGTGGGCGCCCGCCTGGACGAGCTGGTGCGCGCGGCGCCCGGGCCGGCACTGCTGGAGCCCGCCGGCCTGGCCGTGCGGAACGGCAAGGAGGTGCTGGTCCAGCCGATCGACTTGCGAGCCGAACAACACCGCGGGCGCTGGCAGCCGGACGAGCTGAACCGGGCCATCGCGGAGCGCCGCTTCGCCCTGATCGTGCTCAGCTTCCGGCTGCTGCCCCACGAGGTGCTGGCCGAGGTGGAGCGACACTACCGCCTGGTCGAGCGCCTGGAGGGCGACAACCGCCTGGAGTACCGGGTCTATCGACCGGCGGGTGAGAAGGAGTGAGAGGCGTACCCGTGGACGATCTGTTTGCCCCGATCGCACCCTTCTACGACTGGGAGCATGCGGGCTTCCAGGACGATATTCCCCTGTACCGGGCCTTTGCCCGCCGCTGCGGCGGACCGGTGCTGGAGCTGGCCTGCGGCACCGGGCGGGTGCTGCTGCCACTGGCCGAGGAGGTGGAGATCGAGGGCCTCGACGCCTCGGCGGCGATGCTGGCCATCGCTCGAGCGAAGCTCCGCGCCGCCGGCCTCAAGCCCGAGCGGGCAAGGGTCCACCAGGCCGACCTGCTCTCGTTCCAGCTCGGGCGCCGCTTCGGCATGGCCTTCATCGCCCTGGACTCCTTCGGCCTGCTGCTGCGGCGGCGCGACCAGGTGGCGGCGCTGCGCCGCGCGCGGGAGCACCTGGCGGAGGGCGGGCTGCTGCTGGTGGACGTGAGCAACGGCAATCTGCGGGGCGGCGGGCCGAGCAGCGAGTTCTCCCACCAGCTCAGCGCGCCCTTTCCACCCAGCGGGCATCTGCTGGCCAAGTTCATCGCCAGCGAGACGGACGTAGCCGAGCAGCTCGACACCCTCACCTACTTCTACGACGAGACGCTGGAGTCGGGCACGGTCAAGCGGGTGGTCGCAACCCTCGCGCTGCGCTACTTCGGGCGCTTCGAGCTGGAGCTGCTCCTCGAGCAGGGCGGGTTCACTGTCGAGGAGCTCTACGGCTCGTACGACCTCCAGCCCTTCGGGCCAACCAGCGAGCGGCTGATCGCCGTAGCACGGCGGGCGTAGCGCCCGCAGGGGAACGGATTTCTCCTGAATGCGTGGGGTCGAGCCTGGCCCCTGCACCCAATGGGTGCAGGGGCCAGGCTCGACCTCACGGATTCAAGGTCCTGCCCATCTGACAGAGGAGTTGCTCCCACGATGGCCACCGGCCTCGCCTATCACCCGGTTTTCCTGGAGCACCAGACCGGCCGGCAGCACCCGGAGTGCCCGGACCGTCTGTCCGCCATCGTCCAGTACCTCGGCGCCTCCAGCCTGTGGACGCGCCTGGCCACCTGGGAGCCCGGGCCGGTCGACGAGGCCACCCTGCGGCTGCTGCACACCCAGTCCCTCATCGACCAGGTGCGCGAGTTGGCGGCGCATGGCGGGGGCTGGATCGACCCGGACACGGTCGTCTCCCCGCGCTCGTTCGAGGCGGCGGTGCATGCCGCAGGCGCGGTGGTGGAGGCCACCACGCGGACGCTGACGGGCCAACTGGCCAATGCCATCGCGCTGCCCCGTCCGCCGGGCCATCACGCCACGCCCAGCCGCGCCATGGGCTTCTGCCTGTTCAACAACGTCGCCCTCGCCGCCGAGCGAGCCATCCGCGCTGGCCTGGCCAGACGGGTCTACGTGGTGGACCTGGATGTCCACCACGGCAATGGCACGCAGGACTGCTTCTACGATCGGGCCGACGTGCTCTACTGCTCCGTCCACCAGTACCCCTTCTACCCCGGCAGCGGCGGCCTGCACGAGCGGGGCACCGGCCCCGGCCTCGGCTACACGGCCAACGTGCCGCTGCCGTTCGGTAGCGGCGACCCCACCTACGCGCGGGTGGCACGCGAGGTCATCGTCCCGCTAGGCGAGCGCTTCGCCCCCGACCTGGTGCTGGTCAGCCTGGGCCTGGACGCCTTCTGGGATGACCCCCTGGCGGGGATGGCACTCTCGGTTGCAGGCTACACGGCGGTGCTGCGCCAGGTGCTGGACCTGGCCGCCCGCGTCTGCGGCGGCCGCCTGGTCGTCGCCCTGGAGGGCGGCTACAACCTGCGCGCCCTCGCCTTCGGCATCGCCTCGGCCGCCCACCTGCTGCTGGGCGAGCCCGTGCCCCCGCACCTGGCGCTGCCCGCCCCGCCGCTGCAGGAGCCAGCGGGGGTGGACCGGGCGATCGAAGAGGCGTGCAGGCTGGCAGGGCTCTGAAGCCGGAAGCGCACCTGCTCGATTCGCCCCCCGCCCTGTGCTATAGTGGCGAGGTTCACAGTCATGGTGGCCTGACGGAGCGGGGGAGTGTACCGAAACTTATCGATCTTCACCGGGAATGCGCATCCCGATCTCGCCCGGGCGGTGTGCCGCTACCTGGGCGTCGAGCTTGGCAGAGCGGAGGTGTTCGAGTTCTCCAACGAGAACATCTTCGTCAAGATCAACCAGAACGTGCGCGAGCACGACGTCTTCATCGTCCAGCCCTTCTGCTCCCCGGTGAACCGGAGCGTCATGGAGCTGTTGATCATGCTCGATGCGCTCAAGCGGGCGTCCGCCAGCCGGATCACCGCCGTGGTCCCGTACTTCGCCTATAGCCGCTCGGACAAGAAAGACCAGCCGCGGGTGCCCATCACCGCCCGCCTGCTCGCCGACATGATCCAGGTGGCCGGAGCTAATCGCCTCCTGACCATGGATCTGCACGCCGGCCAGGTGCAGGGGTTCTTCAAGATCCCCGTGGACGAGCTGACGGCCATGTACATCATCGCCGACTACTGCCGCGGGATGGAGCTGATCGACCCGGTGGTCGTGGCGCCCGACCTGGGCTTTGCCAAGAAGGCGCGCAACTTTGCGGCCATGGTCGACGCCTCGCTGGCCTTCGTGGAGAAGCGCCGCACGAATAACCGCGAGATGCCCGAGTCCCTGGGCGTCATCGGCGACGTGCGCGGCAAGACGGCGCTGATCGTCGACGACGAGATCGATACCGCCGGCTCGCTCATGGGCGCGGTCGAGTTGCTCGCCCGGGAGGGCGCACGGGAGATCTACGCCGCCACGGTCCACGCGATCCTCTCGGGCCCGGCCGTGGAGCGCATCCGCCGGCTGCCGATTCGACAGCTCATCTGCAGCGACACGGTGCGCTTGGACACCAAGAAGCAATACCTGGATAACCTCCAGGTGCTGACCGTCTCGATGCTGCTGGCCGAGGCCATCAGCCGCATCCACACGGGCGAGTCGGTCGGCGCGCTCTTCGGAGCCGCGGTGTAGGGCTGCGTTACCGCTGATCGGATGACTTCCACCCCCGCCGCCCTGAAGGGCGGGCCTGGGGGCCTGGCGGCTTGAGGCCCGCCCTTCAGGGCGGCGGGTGGCCCCGGCAATGGACGAGCCACAGACCACTGGGCCCGGACGCGGAGCATCGTAGCGCGGGGGCTTGTCCCCCGCCCCCCGGGGGACGCCACCCCGGGGGACGGGGTGGCAAGCCCCCGCGCTACGGCCATTCCTGGAGGGCCTGCCCCTGCGGAGCACCAATCCAGTGGGGTCCAGGCCTCTTTTCGTCTACAATTAAGTCAACCACCCAGCACCGCGGACGGCCAGGGGGGTACTGCGCCTTCGCGGCGAGAGGTACAGCCATCATGTCGAGCCTGCTATCGAAGATTTTCGGCGACTCCAACGAGCGCCAGCTCAAGAAGCTGCGCCCGATGGCCGAGCAAGTGAATAGCCTGGAGCCAGAATTCGAGCGGCTCTCCAACGAGCAACTGCGCGACAAGACCACCGAGTTCCGGGGCCGCCACCTGGCAGGTGAGTCGCTCGACAGTCTGCTGCCGGAGGCGTTCGCGGCGGTGCGCGAGGCGGCCAAGCGCACCCTGGGCCAACGGCACCACGACGTCCAGCTCCTGGCCGGCATGGTGCTCCACAGCGGCAAGATCGCCGAGATGAAGACGGGCGAAGGCAAGACGCTGGTCGCCACCCTGCCGCTCTACCTCAACGCCCTGGCTGGCAAAGGGGCCCACCTGGTTACGCCCAACGACTACCTCTCCCGCCTGGGCGGTGGCTGGATGGGGCCGATCTACCACCTGCTCGGGCTCTCGGTCGGCGTGATCGCCCACGAGTTCGCCGGCCAGTATGACCCCGACTACCAGGACCCCCAGCCCCACGGCGACGAGCGCTTGAACCACTGGCGGCTCATCCCCCGGCAGGACGCCTACCTGGCCGACATCACCTACGGCACCAACAACGAGTTCGGCTTCGACTACCTGCGCGACCACATGGCCTCGGATGCGAGCCTGCAGGTTCAGCGCGCGCTGCGCTACGCCATCGTCGACGAGGTGGACAACATCTTGATCGACGAGGCGCGTACGCCGCTCATCATCTCCGGCCCGGCCGAGGAGTCCGCCCACTACTACACCCTCTTCGCCCGCATCGTGCCCCGGCTGCACCCGGAGGAGGACTTCGCCATCGACGAGCGTACCCGCACCCTGGCGCTGACCGACGAGGGCATCGACCGGGTGGAGAAGACGCTGAGCATTCAGAACCTGTACGACCCGGCCAACTACGAGCTGACTCACTACCTCGAGAACGCGCTCAAGGCGCAGTTCATCTTCAAGCTCGACAAGGACTACGTCGTCAAGGACGGCGAGATCGTCATCGTGGACGAGTTCACGGGGCGATTGATGCTCGGCCGCCGCTACAGCGAGGGGCTGCACCAGGCGATCGAGGCCAAAGAGGGCGTGCGCGTCCAGCGCGAGAACGTCACCCTGGCCCGCATCACCTTCCAGAACTACTTCCGCCTGTACGAGAAGCTGGCGGGCATGACCGGCACCGCGGCCACGGAGGCCGACGAGTTCCGCAAGATCTACAACCTGGACGTGATGGTGGTCCCCACTCACCGCCCAATGATCCGCGAGGACCTGTCGGACCTGGTGTTCAAGACCGAGGACGCGAAGTTCCGGGCGGTGGTCGACGATATCGAGCAGCTCTACAAGGAGCAGCGCCCGGTGCTGGTGGGCACCACCTCGATCGAGAAGTCCGAATACCTCAGCGAGATGCTTGCGCGCAAGGGGGTCCCGCACCAGGTGCTGAACGCCAAGCAGCACGAGCGCGAGGCGCTGGTCATCGCCCAGGCCGGGCGGCCCTGCACGGTAACCATCGCCACCAACATGGCCGGCCGCGGCGTCGACATCCTCCTGGGCGGCAACGCCGACGGCCTGGTGGCCGAGAGGCTGCGCAAGCGCGAGCTGAAGGCGGAAGAAACCTCGCCCGCGGAGATCGAGCAAGCGCTAGCGGAGGTGCAGACCCTCTGCCAGGCAGACCGCGAGAAGGTGCTCGCCCGGGGCGGCCTGCACATCCTCGGCACGGAGCGCCACGAGGCGCGGCGCATCGACAACCAGCTCCGCGGGCGCGCGGGGCGCCAGGGCGACCCCGGTTCGTCGCGTTTCTACGTCTCACTCGAGGACGAGCTGATGCGCCGCTTCGGTGGGGCCAGGATCGCGGGGCTGATGGACCGCCTGGGGCTGGAGGAGGACGTCCCGCTCGAGCACTCGTGGGTGACCAAGTCGATCGAGAACGCGCAGACGAAGGTCGAAGCGTATAACTTCGACATCCGCAAGCACCAGGTCGAGTACGACGACGTCCTCAACAAGCACCGCGAGATCTTCTACGCCGATCGGCAGAAGGTGCTGGTTGAGGAGAGCTTGCGGGAGATGGTCCTCGAGTGGATCGAGGAGGAGCTCACGGGCCTGGCCAGCGCCCACCTGGCGGCCGAGCGGGCCGAGGAGTGGGACCTGGACGGCCTGCTCACTACCGCCCGCACCATCTTCCCAGTCCCCCAGGGCCTCGCGACGGCGGACCTGGAGGGCCTCAGCCGCGAGGAGGTGGCCGACAAGCTGTTCGGGTTGGCGGAGGCGGCCTACGCGGAGAAGGAGCGCCAGCTCGGCAGCGAGCTGATGCGGCGACTGGAGAAGGCCTGGATGCTTACGGTGATGGACCGGCTGTGGACCCAGCACCTGACGGCCATGGACGACCTCCAGTCGGGCATCGGCTTGCAGGCCTACGGCCAGCGCGACCCGCTGGTGATGTACAAGATCGAGGCGCACCGCATGTTCGAGGAGCTCCTGGAGACGATCCGCCGGGAGGTGGTGACCACGATCTTCCACGTCACCATCACCACCCAGGAGCCAGCGCACCGCCCGCCGGAGGAGATGGCCACCAACCGCGACGGCGAGACGGAGCGCCAGCCGGTTCGCGCCGCGGCCAAGGTCGGCCGCAACGACCGCTGTCCCTGCGGCAGCGGCAAGAAGTACAAGCGGTGCCACGGGCGGTAGGTTTCCCCTTGATCCGTGGGGTGACCTGAATCCGTGAGTTCGAGCCTGGCCCCTGCACCCAACGGGTGCAGGGGCCAGGCTCGAACTCACGGATTCAGGTGTTAGTACTGACCTTGCTGCCCGTGGCCCAAGCATGTATCATTGAATCCCGGAGTAAGTCCGGGAGGGCCCGTGAGACTGGCCGCCAGCGCGTTCGCGTTACGACTCGCTAGTCCTGGGTCCACCCAGCCATAAGCACTTCCCTACCGGCGCTGTCAGCAGCGCCGGTTTCTTTTTTGGCCAATGCATACCGCAGGGAGAAGGGCATGGGAGAGCACCGAGCCGATTCGCCCAATGGGCTGGCACCGTCTGCGAGGCCGCGCTTCATCTTCGTCTCGGGCGGCGTGGTGTCCTCAGTGGGCAAGGGCATCACCGTCGCCTCCATCGGCCGTCTGCTGAAGTCGCGCGGCATCTCGGTCTCGATCCTCAAGCTCGACCCGTACATCAACGTCGACCCGGGCACGATGTCGCCCTATCAGCACGGCGAGGTCTTCGTCACCGACGACGGGGCCGAGACGGACCTGGACCTGGGGCACTACGAGCGCTTCATCGACGCCAGTCTCACTCGCTCGTCCAACGTGACCAGCGGGGCCATCTACTCGGCTGTGATCGGACGCGAGCGGCGGGGCGATTTCCTGGGCGGGACCATCCAGGTGGTCCCGCATATCACCAACGAGATCAAGGAGCGCATCGCCCGCGTGGCCAGGCAGACCGGCGCCCAGGTGGTGCTGGCCGAAGTGGGTGGGACCGTGGGCGACATCGAGTGCCTGCCGTTCCTGGAGGCGATTCGGCAGATGCACCGCGAGCTGGAACGGGACACCCTGTTCGTCCACGTCACCTGGCTGCCATATATTGGCGCCACCAAGGAGTTGAAGACCAAGCCCACCCAGCACAGCGTGAAGGAGCTGCGCAGCATCGGCATCCAGCCGGACGTCATCATCGCGCGCTCGGACTACCCGGTCACGGCGGACCTGGCGGAGAAGATGGCGCTCTTCTGCGACGTCGAGCAGCGCGCGGTGGTGCCGCTGGAGACGCTGGACCCGATCTACGCGGTGCCGCTACGCCTGGCCGAGGCCGGGTTGGACGAGTTCATCGTCGAGCGGCTGGGGCTGCAGGCGCGCGAGCCCGACCTGGCGGAGTGGCGGGCGCTGGTCCACCGCGCGCGAAGCGTGCGCGACGAGCTGGTGGTCGGCGTGGTGGGCAAGTACGTGGAGCTGGAGGACGCCTACATCAGCGTGCGCGAGGCGCTGCACCACGCCGCCTGGTATCACGACCGCCAGGTGCGCCTGGAGTGGATCGACGCGCAGGCCCTGGAGCAGAGCGGCGGGGAGACAGCCCTGCACGGGCTGGACGGCATCGTCGTGCCGGGCGGATTCGGGTATCGCGGCGTAGAGGGCAAGGTCCGCGCAGCGCGCTTCGCCCGCGAGCGCCAGGTGCCCTACCTGGGCCTGTGCCTGGGCATGCAGGTCATGGTGATCGAGTTCGCGCGCCACGTGCTCGCTTCCGCCGAGCCCAACAGCACCGAGTTCGACCTGTTCACCCGCTACCCGGTGATCGACCTGCTGCCCGAGCAGCGCGAGGTCCAGGACAAGGGCGCTACGATGCGCCTGGGCGTGTACCCCTGCCAGCTTACGGCGGGCAGCCGCGCGTGGGCGGCCTATGCCGAGCCAATGGTGTTCGAGCGCCATCGCCACCGCTTCGAGTTCAACAACGACTACCGCGACCTGCTCGTCGAGGCAGGGCTGGTCTTGAGCGGCCTGTCCCCGGATGGGCGATTGGTTGAGATTGCGGAGGTGGGCCAGCATCCCTGGATGCTGGGTACGCAGTTCCACCCCGAGCTCAAGTCGCGCCCGACTCGACCCCATCCGCTCTTCCGCGACTTCATCGGCGCGTGCCTCAACGCGCGGCAGGGTCGGACGGCGCTGCCATCCTGCGCGCCGTCCGAGCGCGTGCCCGCATGACTGTAGGGGCGGACCTGTGTGTCCGCCCCCGACACCTGGGAACGGGGCGGACACACAGGTCCGCCCCCACACACAGGACCGTATCATCGCCCCCAAGGAGCTTCCCATGCGCATGCTGGTTACTGGCGGGGCCGGGTTCATCGGCTCCCACGTCGTGGACGCCTACGTGGCGGCCGGGCACGAGGTGCTGGTGGTCGACACCTTCGCCACCGGCGATCCGAACAACGTCAACCGCGCGGCCGAGTGCCGCCATGTCGATATCCGCGGGCCCGAGTTGGAGGCGGTCTTTGCCGCGTTTCGACCGGAGGTGGTCAACCACCACGCGGCCCAGGCCTCGGTGCCGATCTCGGTCAACGACCCCGTCGCGGACGCCTCGATCAACGTGCTCGGCACTATCAACCTGCTGCAGCTCTCGGCCCGCTACGGAGCGCGCAAGTTCATCTTCGCCTCGACCGGAGGGGCGATCTACGGCGACCCTGCGGAGGTTCCGTGTACCGAGGACGCGCCGCCCCTGCCGCTCTCGCCCTATGCCGCGGCCAAGGCGGCCGCCGAGGTGTACGTGGCCATGTTCCACCGCACCTACGAGCTCGACTTCACCATCCTGCGCTATGGCAACGTCTACGGCCCGCGCATGCACTTCCGGGCGCAGGAGGGGCTGCTGGTGGCCATCTTCGCCAGCAAGATGCTGCGCTCCGAGCCGGTGACGATCGACTGGAATGGTGAGCAGAGCCGCGACTTCGTCTACGTCGAGGACTGCGCCGCGGCCAACGTCGCGGCGCTGGAGCATGGCTCGGGCGGCGTCTACAACATCGGCACCGGGCTGGGCACGACCGTGAACCGCATCTTCGAGCTGCTGGCCGCCATCACCAACTACCGGCTCGAGCCCGGGCGCGGTCCGAAGCGGCAGGGCGACGTCTTCCGCATCTACCTGGACGCCTCCCGGGCTGCCCGCGACCTGGGCTGGCGCCCAACGGTCGCCCTGGAGGAGGGCCTCCGCCGCACCGCCGACTTCTTCCGCTCGCGGCCCTGAGGGCCAGGGTAGAGGAAGCTTCCAGAGCAAGTCGACGGTCGGCAGGGCAGCGCGCTGCCCTGCCG
>JACQUR010000523.1 GCA_016210245.1 Chloroflexota bacterium | reverse complement strand
GTTTTGAGTGATGTGTGTTGTGTGATGAGCAAAGATGTAGGGGCGCAAGGCCTGGCGCCCCTACATCTTTGCTCATCACTCATCACTCATCACTCATCACTGTCCTCCTGGCTCTCCTGCTGGTGGGCTGCACCAGCGTGCGCGCGCCTCGAGCCGCGGCCGAGCACGCGGCGGTGCTGTGGCAGAGCCACGAGCGACTGCGCGCGCTGGTCGGCGGCCAGGACGACCCGTTGGCGCCTTCGGCCTGGTCGGACCAGCGGCAGGATGTCTGCTATGAGGTCTACGCCGTCGGGATCAACCTCCAGGTGCAGGAGCGGCCCGAGGGACGCCTGGCCGGCACGTGGGACCAGCTCCACCTGGCTCAGCGCGAGCTGCAGTTGGCCTGCGGCGAGCTGGCGATGCCGGGAGTCAGCGAGACGGGGCCACCCCAGCAGCGTCTGGCTCCCCCTCGACGAGCGGCGGCCACGGCGCACCTGGCGCGCGCCTGTGGCGCGCTCAGGGCCATCGCCGCCGACCTGGGCCTGTCGGACCGAACTCCTGGGTGCTGATCCCCCTCGCCCGGGCCGGTGCTCCGGGCAAGGGGGATCACGGAGTGGCACGCTGGGCGTTGTCCCTGAGCAGCATGGCCTGCTGCCAGGTCGCCTCGCTCTCGCCCCAGTACCGGTAGGCCGCGGCAAGCAAGTGGCGGGTGGCCCCGCCATCCTGGTGTGAGGGGAGCTGAGCGGTCTCCGCATAGTAGGCCTGCACGTACTCGGCCATCAGGAGCAGTTGGTGGGTGCCCTCCGCGACCGCCCGTCGGAAGCGCCAGTCGCCGAGGGTCTGCGGAGCGGCGGAGGCGTCCGCGTGCAGCAGCGCCGCTCGCCGGTTGAGTGGGCACAGATGGGGTTCGAGCTCTGCCCAGGTGGGGGCGTTCGGGGGATCCCAGTCGAACTCGTCGGGCGTGCGGAGCGAGGTGGCGGAAGCAACGGAGGGCAAGTAGAAGGAGTAATCGGCCATCGCCATGAGGAGCGGAACGGCCTCGGCGCGAATGGCCACGAACTCGGCCCGCCAGCGGGCGATTTGCAGGTCGACGCCGGCCGCGCTCGCCGCCCGTGGCGGGCCGGGGTCGCGCGTCCACACCACCTGCTCGGTAGCGCAACCGCTCGCCAGGGCCAGGAGCGCAAGCAGGAGCAGCGTGGGCACAGGTGCGTGCTGGATGCGCATGCCGCTTCGAGAGGCGATCGCCCGCTCAACGGGCGCTCGATGGTACTACGCCCGGCCCGTGGGCCACAACGTGGGTCGAGCCGGGCTCCTGCCCCCGTTGGGTGCCGGGGCCCGGCGCGACCCACGGATCCCGGGGCGCTGGGGGGCTTGACACCCCGCCGGCCACCGCGCTAAGATATCGACGTGTTCAAGTATATCGACGGGATGGCCCGGACTTGAGCCCACCAACAGCCCGAGGGGCAGGAGGTCCCGCTATGAGTCAGAGTGCAACCCCCGACGAACTGCGCGAAGCAATCCGCGAACGGTACGCCAGCGTCGCCACCGCCGTCGCCCGGACGACGGGAGCGACCGCCGGCCAGGAGCTCCCCATCTTCGACGCGCCAGGGTGCTGCGGGCCGCAGGCCGCGGCCGAGGCGTGTTGCGGCGGCGACAAAGGGCTGATCTCGAGCCACCTGTACGAGGCCAGCCAACTGCAGGAGGTGCCGACCGAGGCGGCGCTGGCCTCGCTCGGCTGCGGCAATCCCACCGCCCTGGCCGAACTGCGGCCCGGCGAAGTCGTGCTCGACCTCGGGTCGGGCGGCGGCATCGACGTGCTGCTCTCGGCCCGGCGCGTCGGCCCGAGCGGCTTCGTCTACGGGCTGGACATGACCGATGAGATGCTGGCCCTGGCCGAGCAGAACCGCGCCCGGATGGGCGCCCCGAACGTCCAGTTCCTCAAAGGGCAGATCGAGCAAGTGCCGCTGCCCGACCAGAGCGTGGACGTGATCATCTCCAACTGCGTCATCAACCTCTCGGCCGACAAGGAGCGCGTCCTGCGCGAGGCCTTCCGCGTGCTCAAGCCCGGCGGGCGCTTCGCCGTCTCGGATGTGGTGGTCCGGGGTGTGTTGCCCGAGGCGGTGCGCAGGAGCGTGGAGGCCTGGGCCGGGTGCGTGGCTGGCGCCCTGGAGGAGGAAGAGTACCGGGCCAGACTGGCCGCGGCCGGGTTTGTGGACGGGGCGGTGGAGGTGACCCGGGTCTACGACCTGCGCGCCCTGGCCGAGAGCGCCGGCCTCGGCACTGCGGCGCTGGCCGGCCTGGACGCGCCCGGCGGCGCCCTCGCCAGCGCCTTCATCCGGGCGCGCCGGCCATAGGGAACAGGGAATAGAGGTTGGGGGCTAGGGATTGGGCTGCAATCCCTAGCCCCTAACCTCTATTCCCTGTTCCCTATGCCTGACTGCGCTATCATGGAGGCATGAATGACGCGAACTTTCGCCTACCGGGCGGGATCCGCCCCCGCCACTATGCCATTCACCTGGCGCTGAACCTCGAGGCCTGGACGTATCGCGGGCAACAGGAGATCGAGCTGCAGCTCGACGAGCCGGCCTCAGTTTTCGAGCTCCACGCGGTCGACCTCCAGGTCGAGTCAGCCACCCTCTCCTGGAGCGGCGGCGACCTGCCGCTCGGCACGGCCGTGTACCCGGAGCGGCAAACAGTGGCCTGCAGCGCCGACCGAGCGATCCCAGCCGGCGCGGCCACGCTACGCCTGCGCTTCAGCGGCCGCCTCCGAGACGAGCTGCGCGGCCTGTACCGCGTCCAGGTGGGCGAGCAGCGGTACGCTTTCACCCAGTGCGAGGCCACCGAGGCGCGGCGCATCTTCCCGTGCTTCGACGAACCCGCCTTCAAGGCGCGCTTCAGCCTCTCCGTTCAGGCTCCGGGCGACCTGGCCGTGGTCTCCAACGAGCCGATCGCCCGCGAGGCGCCCGGGCCAGAGCCCGGCACGCGCCTGGTGACCTTCGAGACCACGCCCAGGATGTCGACCTACCTCTTCGCCCTGGCCGTTGGGAAGTTGGAGGCTTCCCCCGCCGCGGCCACGGCCTCCGGTGCCCCGGTGCGGGTGTGGACCGTGCCGGGCAAGGCCGCCCTGGGCGCGTTCGCAACCGAGGCCGCGGTGGCCTCGCTCGAGCGGCTGGAGGCCTACTTCGGCCTCCCCTATCCCTATCGCAAGCTCGACCTGCTGGCCGTGCCCGACTTCGAAGCGGGGGCCATGGAGAACTCGGGCGCGGTGTTCTTCCGCGAGCGGCGCTTGCTGTGCGATCGGGACACGGCGCCGCTGGAGACGCTCAAGGGCATCGGCCTGGTCATCGCCCACGAGCTGGCGCACCAGTGGTTCGGCAACCTGGTCACCATGCAGTGGTGGGATGACCTGTGGCTCAACGAGTCGTTTGCTACCTGGATGGAGCACGTCGTCGTCGACGATTGGCAGCCCGACTGGAAGGTATGGCGCGACTTCCAGCGAGAGAAGGCGGCGCCGTTCTATACCGACGCCCTGGTTTCCACGCGACCCATTCGCGCCGCGGTGGCCAACGCCGAGCAGGCCAGCGAGATGTTCGACGCCATCACCTATGAAAAGGGGGCGGCGGTGCTGCGCATGATCGAGCAGTACCTCTCGCCGCCGGTCTTCCGCGCCGGCGTGCGGCGGTACCTGCGGGAGCACCTGGAGGGCAACGCCAGCGCGACCGACCTCTTCGACGCGCTGGCCGTGGTCTCGGCGCAGCCCATCCGGGCCGTGGCCGCCGACTGGATCGACCAGCCGGGCTACCCGGTGCTGGCGGCCCGCCTGGTCGATGGCGGGGGCGAGCGGCGCCAGGTCGAGCTACGCCAGCGCCGTTTCTTCCTGCACCCCGACCTGGCTGCGGCGCCTGCCTCGAGCGAACGGTGGCACGTGCCCGTCGTCCTGAAGTACCAGGTAGGCGCGGCGGTGCGCGAGCAGCGGCTGCTGCTGGAGGGCATGCAGCAACAGGCGGAGCTGGACGCGCCGGGCAGCGTGGCCTGGCTGGCGGCCAACGCGGGCGAAGATGGCTTCTTCCG
This sequence comes from Chloroflexota bacterium, assembly GCA_016210245.1. Classification (GTDB taxonomy): domain Bacteria; phylum Chloroflexota; class UBA6077; order UBA6077; family JACQUR01; genus JACQUR01. The sequence goes on along the minus strand of JACQUR010000523.1, from coordinate 15,572 downwards.
CGTCGCCTACGACCAGCCGCTGGCCGAGCGGCTCGTGGCCAACCTGGACCGCGCGCTGGGGCCGGCCGAGCGAGTGGGCTTCCTGGGCAACCAGTGGGCCCTGGTTCGCGCTGGCCAGCTCTCGGCGGCTGCCTTTCTGGAGCTGCTGCGGGCCTTCAAGGGCGAGACCTCTCAGGCGGTGGTGGAGGCCGTCGTCGACCGCCTGGCGTTCTACCGCCGCTTCCTGGTCGACCCGGCCGGCCTGCCCCGTCTGGCTGGCCGGGTGGAGGAGTTGTTCCGGCCCGCCTTCCAGCGCCTGGGCTGGTCGCCTGCCCCGGGCGAGGACGACGAGACTCGCCTCCGCCGGGCCGAGGTCCTGCGGGCGCTGGGCTGCGTCGCCCGTGCCGAGGACGTGGTGGGCGAGGCGCGGCGCCAGCTCGAGCGTCACTGGGCGGCGCCCGGCTCGGTCGACGCGAACCTGCTGGACGTGCTGGTGGCCATCGCGGCGCAGCAGGGCGACGAGGCGCTGTTCGAGGCGTACCTGGCGCGCTCCCAGGGGCCCGTGCCGCCGGACGAGCAGTACCGCCACCGCATCGGCCTGGGCGCCTTCGAAGACCCCGCGCTCGTGCAGCGCGCGCTCGCGCTCGCCCTGGCGCCGGCCATCCAGACGCAGGACGTGGGGTTCCTGCTGTGCCGTCTGCTGGCCAACGAGGCGGCCACGGAGGCCGCCTGGCGCTTCATCCAGCAGTGCTGGGACGAGCTGGTTCGTCGGCTACCACCCCTGATGGTCCGCCGCGTGATCCAGGCTACGGTGAACCTGGGGACGGCGCAGGCGCGGCAGGAGGTGGAGGCGTTCTTCACCCGCCACCCGGTGGAGGCGACGGAACGCACGCTGCGCCAGGCGCTGGAGGAGCTGGACCTGCTGGTGGCCTTCCGTGCGCGGGCCGCAGTGTAGCGATTTTGGATTTTGGATTTTGGATTGAGGGCGTTGGAGGGCAAGCGGGTCGCCCTGGCCCGCGGCTGCCCCTGGCACACTGTGCTGCACTGGCGGAGGGGGTAGGGTCCTTGGCTAGACGTGTTCTACCTCGTGGCGTGCGAGTGTCGCGGCTCGTCGCGCTGGCGCTGGCCGCGGCGGCGGCGTGCAGCGTGGCGGGCGGGCAGGCGGCGCAGCCGGTTGATTCTGCTGCCTTCACCCTGGCGCTCCAGCCCGTCGCACGCGGCTTCAAGCAGCCGACCGACATCGTGGCCTCGCCGGATGGCAGCGGGCGGCTGTTCGTGGTGGAGCGGGCAGGAACGATTCGCGTCGTGGCAGGCGGGGACGTGCTGCCCATGCCTTTCCTGGACCTCTCGCCGCTCGTCGGCACCGGGTTCGTCGAGCAGGGGCTGCTGGGCCTGGCCTTCCACCCTCAGTACGCCCAGAACGGCCAGTTTTACGTCAACTACACCAATCAGCACGGCGACACGACCATCGCCCGCTACAACGTCTCGGCCGACCCGAATATCGCCGATCCCGGCACCGGGTCGGTGGTGCTCGGGGTGGACCAGCCAGCGGTGAACCACAACGGCGGCCATCTCGTCTTCGGCCCGGATGGCTACCTGTGGATCGGCCTGGGCGATGGCGGCGGCGCGGGCGACCAGTTCCATAACGCCCAGGACGGCCACTCGCTGCTGGGCAAGCTGCTGCGCCTCGACGTGGACAGCGCCGAGCCGTATGCCGTTCCGCACGACAACCCCTTCGTCGGCTCGTCCGAGGTGCAGCCCGAGGTCTGGGCGCTGGGGCTGCGCAATCCCTGGCGCTACAGCTTCGACCGCGCTACCAACGACCTGTTCATTGCCGACGTCGGGCAGAACGCGTTCGAGGAGATCGACCTGCTGCGGAGCACCGAGCCAGGCGGCCAGAACTACGGCTGGCCGATCATGGAGGGCCTGCACTGCTTCCCGGCCTCGCAGCCCTGCGACCGCAGCGGCCTGGAGCTGCCCATCGCGGAGTACGGGCACAACCTCGGCTGCTCGGCCACCGGCGGCTTCGTCTATCGCGGCCAGGCCTTCCCGCAGCTCGTGGGCCTCTACCTGTTCGGCGATTTCTGCAGCGGCCGCGTCTGGTCGCTGCGCGAAGGCCCGGACGGCACCTTCACCATGGCCGAGCTGCTGCACTCCAACCTCCAGATCAGCTCCTTCGGCGAGGACGAGGCCGGCGAGCTGTACCTGGCCGGATTCAACGACGGCGCGATCTACCAGGTCACTGCGCGTTAGGAGATTCCTTCGGGGTACGCAGCGGCACCGACTCACGCCACCACCCCGGGCTGCCGTCCCCGCCCCTCCGCACTCGCCGGTCCCAGCAGCCCCCACCGATCCAGTGCGGCGATGCTGGCGGCGGAGGCGAGCCCCAGCAGCACCAGCAGCAGCCACGGCAGGCCGATCAGGCCGAGGTCCTGCCCTACGTCCATGGCTGCCCCAACCACCAGGTTGCCCCCGGCGCTGCCGAAGCCGGAGGCCAGGTAATACAGGCCGTAGTAGGTGCCCACCATGCGACCGGCGCCGAGGGTGGCGACCAGGTCCATGGCGAAGGGCAGGGAGATCATGACCCCGAGGGTGAGGACGGCGCTGCTGGCCAGCACCGGGGCCAGGTTGATCGTCGTGGCCACGCCCTGGCCCAGCGGGGCAGCCAGCGCCTCGCCCCCTGCTCCCAGCCAGGCGGTCGGGACCGCCAGCGGCGCGAGGGGCACGAACGGCGCGGCCACGAACAGCGGCACGAACGCCAGGCCCATCAGCGCCAGGCCGATGACGATCGAGATCACCGGTCGCCAGTGCGCCTTGCAGTACGAGGTGACGGCGACCTGCCCGACGATGCCCAGCACGCCTGAAACCAGGAACACCAGGCCAACGCCGGCGTCGTGGCCGGTGACGCGCCGTACCTCCAGGGTCATGCCCAGGTAGAGCTGATTGAACAGCGCGAAGTGGCCGAGCGTGCCCAGCGCGAACAGGATGAAGGCGCGGTTGGCCAGCGCCTCCCGCCAGTCGCCCAGCACGGTGCGGGTGGAGTGGGCCTCGCTGCCCTCGCGGGCGGGTAGATAGAGGACCTGGAGGATGGTAAGCACCAGGAACAGCCCGCCGGCCAGCACGCACACCAGCCGAAAGTCGACCCCGAGCAGGGCCACGCCGATCAACGGCCCCAGCAGTAGCCCCGCCTGGCTGAAGAGGTTGAACATGGCGAAGGCATCCACGCGGCGCTCGCCCGCCGCCTGGGCCAGGTAAGCCCGCACGGCCGGGTTGAACAGCGAGCCGGCCAGGCCGGTGAGCACGGCCGCGAGCAGCAGCCCGGGCAGGGAGTTGAAGATCCCAAAGGCGGCGAAGCCGAAGGTGCGCACCGCGCAGCCGGCGATGATCACCGGCCGGTAGCCGATGCGATCGGACAGGGTGCCCCCGACCAGGAACAGCCCCTGCTGGCTGAGGTTGCGCACCCCGAGCACCAGGCCCACCATCCAGGCGGCGAAGCCCAGGTCCCGGGTGAGGTAGCCGGCCAGGAAGGGGACGAGCATGAAGAAGCCGACGTTGATGGTCAGTTGGTTGACCAGCAAGACCTGGACGGGCCAATCGAAGGAGCGAAACTGCTGGATGGTCCGCACGCCGCTCACTCCGCCGCGCCAGCGAGCCGATCGAGCAGAGCGGGGAACTCGCGCCAGTCGCGGAAGACCACCTCGGCCTGGCTGGGGGGTTTGCGGCGACCGTCGACGTAGCCCTCGAAGTAGTCGTAGCGCGCGGCGCGCAGGCCGGCCGCGTGGGCGCCCTCTACGTCCAGCTCCTCCAGGTCACCCACGTGGGCTGCCTGGCGCGCCGCCACGCCGAGCTGCTGCAGGGTATGGTGGAAGATGGCCGGGTCCGGCTTCAGCCGCCCGAACTCGTCCGAGAAGGTGAGCACCTGGAAGACGTCCAGCAGCCCGTGGTGGGCGAGCACCTGGCGCAGGGTGGAGCCCGGCGCAAAGCCGCTGTTGCAGATCAGCCCCAGGGCGTAGCTCTGGCTCAGCTCGCCCACCACCTCCTTCACCGCGGGCATCAGGTTGGGCGGGAAGTTGATGGTAAGCTGCTCGTAGAGCGCCATCAGCTCCTGGAGAGGGAGCATGCTCGGGTCTACGCCGAGGTGCCGCCCGAACAGCTCCCAGCGCCCGCGCGGGCCCAGGTCCTGGAGCGAGTGGCGAAACCAGCGGTCGGCCTCCCGCACCGAGGTGCGCCACGCCGCCTCGATGACCGGGCGATCATACACGTGGCCCGCCCGATGGAGCGTTTGCAGCACCAGCTCCATGCGCCGCTCCACCTTGGCCTCGGGCTCGCGGGACCATAGAATGGTCCCCCAGAGGTCCAGGGTGAGCGCGCGCAGCGTGGAGGTCATGGCGCAAGTCTAAACCAAGTCCACAGTCGACCGTTCACAGTCGACAGGGGACGAGCGGACTGTGAACGGTCGACTGTCGACTGTCGACTGTCGACTCAGTTTAGCACAGGTCCCCCTGGGAGCGCGGGCAGCTCGCCCTCTGAATCACCACTCGTGGAGGACACTATGGCGCACGAGCAGCGCGCAGAGCGCGGCTGGAGCCTGGGCTGGCTGAACGCCGATGGCAGGAAGCTCCTCCTCACCCGCGCGCTGCGCACCTTTGGCTACGGCTACCTGGCGGTCGTGCTGGCCCTCTACCTCCTCGAGGCGCTGGGGCTGAGCCCTGCCCAGGTTGGCGTCGTCCTGACCGCGGCCATCGCCGGCTCGGCGCTCATGACGGTCTTCTGGCGCCCACCGCCTGGCTGGCCGTGCTCTGCTTCCTGGCCCGCATGAGCATCTCCCAGATGGACGTGCCCACCCGCCAGTCGTACACCATGGCGGTCGTGGAGCCGGACGAGCGGACCGCGACCGCCGGGCTGACCAACGTGGCGCGCAGCCTCGCCAGCGCCGTCTCGCCCGCGCTCACCGGCTACGCCCTCAGCCTCGCCGCGTTCGGCCTGCCCTTCTTCATCGCCGGCGGCCTGAAGATCGCCTACGACCTGCTCATCTACGCCACCTTCCGCCACGTCCACCCGCCCGAAGAGCGGGCACGCCGGCAGGCAAGGGCCTAGCAGTGGGGCGGGCGTCTCTGCGCGAGAGCCGCCGCGCAGCCTCCGCGAGCGCCATGCCATACACGCCGTGCGCGGCGATCATCACCCCCGTGCGTGAGCGGCTGTCTTGCTCCGGCCAGGGGTAGAGCCCCAGGGCTGGCATGAGACCCAGGTAGCTCACGCCCCATACGGCACCACCGAAGGCCAGGCCGGCGGCCAGCGGCGACCGGGGCAGGAGCCGCCGCGCGAGCGTGTACACGAGGCCACACGCGGCTCCGTATCCCAGGTGCGCGGCAAGCCAGCTCACCTGGAACGCCGGCTCGGGCAGGCGCTGCCCGACACCCGTCTGCTGCTGGGCGCGCGCGGTGATCTCGACGGGTGGAGGGGTCCACAGAAGTCGAGCCCATCGCCCGGCGGCGATCACGGCGGTCATCGGGAGGGTTGCCAGGACCCCGGCAAGAACGCCCCGTGCAAGCTGGTTCATTGCGCGCTCTCCTCCTCACCTTGCAGTCGCAGCGCCTCTTGCAGGGCGCAGGCCACCTGGGTGGGAGACATGGAGAAGGAGAATACCCGCACCCACGGACCACGTGGCGCCCAGGTGCAGGGATCGGTGGGGCCAAAGAGCGCGACCGTGCGGACGCCCAGGACCGCGGCCAGGTGGCTCACACCCGAGTCGTTGCCCAGGTAGGCCCGCGCCCGGGCCAGCGTCTGGCCCAGCTCCAGCACCGAGGCAGGCCGCACGACGGGCAGCGGGCCGGCCGCGTGGCGCAGCACGGCCGCGCAGGCCGCTTCATCGGCCGGGCCACAGAGCAGCCCCACGCGCCCCGGCCGGGCCTGGCCGAGTTGGTCGAGCACCCGGGCGAATGACTCTGGCGGCCAGTTCTTGGCCGCGCTGCCGCTGCCGGGATGGACGAGCAGCTCGGCCTGCTCGTCGGTCCCTGCCCCGGATGGTCCGGGCAGGACCAGGGGCTGCGCCGCGGGCGGAGCCACGCCCCAGGGGCTAAGGCTGGCCAGCAGGTGGTCGGCGGTGTGCCGGCCCAGCCCCGGCTCGGGGCGCGCGGGTGCAACGAGCACCCGCGCTGCTCCCAGCCGCCGCAGGTGCGCCTGCACCACGCCCTCCGCGTCTGCCAGCCAGGCGACCGCGGCCTCGATCGGCCCCAGCCGCTCGAGCCCGCTGGGCAAGTCGTGCGGCGAGAACAGGCCGGCCAGCTCCGGCGCGTCGAAGTCGGTCCAGCCGTCGATCTCCCCCGCGGCCTGCAGCAGCGCCCCCCCGCCCCGGTGGCCCACCAGGTGTAGCCTCGCCCCCGCAAAGCGCGCCCGCAGCACCCGCAGGGCAGGCAGCGCCAGCAGCGTATCGCCCAGCGCGCCGGGTCGAATGGCAAGAACGGTTCCGCTCATCCGCCAGCTCAAAAGATGCTCATTCCCTGCCCATTCACTCTGGGGGCGGGGGACAGGGGCCAGGGGACGGAGAGGCGGCGAGAGGCACCGTCTCTCCCCGACCTCGGGCCCCCCGACCCCGCGCTACGCTGTGAGGAGGCGGCGGAAGCGGGCCTCATCCTTGTAGGGCCCCACGATGGCCAGGCTGAAGCGGCCGGGCGCGAACAGCCGCTCGGCCATGCGCTGGACGTGCTCGGCCGTGACCCGGTCGATCGAGCTCAGCACCTCGTCCACGGTCAGGATCTCCCGGCGCAGCAGTTCCTGGCTGCCCAGCCAGGAGGAAACCGCGCGGGTATCCTCCATCCGCAACTGGAGGCGCCCCTTGATGAACTCCTTGGCCTTGACCAGCTCCCGCTCGGGCACCTCCTGGCGCTGCACCTTCTCCAGCTCGACCAGGATCGCCTGGATAGCCTGGTCGAGCCGCCGGGGATCCACGCCGGCCCCCACCACCACAGCGCCCGTATCCAGGAAGTGCTGCACGTAGGAGTGGACGTCGTAGGCCAGGCTGAGGTGCTCGCGGATCTCCAGGAACAGGCGACTGGACATGCCCTCGCCCAGGACGCAGTTCAGCACGTCCGCGGCAAAGCGGTCCGGGTCGACGCTGGACACACCGGGGGTGGCCAGACAGACGTGAGCTTGCTCGGTCCGCTTCGAGCGCAGACCCACCCGCGGCCACTCGTGGCCGTCGACCACCGGGTACCAGGCGCCGAAGGGCGCACGGGACCAATCGCCCAGCAACTGGCGAGCGCTCTCCACCACCCGTTCGTGGGTCACGTTCCCGGCCACAGCCAGGATGGTGTTCTCCGGCACGTAGTGGCGGCCCATGTAGCTCACAATGTCCTGGCGTGTGATGGCGGCGACGCTCTCCTTGGTCCCACCGGCATCACGTCCCAGGGGCTGGTCTGGCCACAGGATCTCGTCGATCAGCACGTTGACCAGGTCGCCCGGGCTGTCCTCCACCATGCCCAGCTCCTCGGTGATTACCGCCCGCTCCTTCTCGATCTCCTCGGGCTCCAGCTTGGAGTGGAGCAGGTTGTCCACCAGGAGGTCCATGGCGCGATCGAAGTGCTGGTCGCCCACCTTGGCCCAGTAGACGGTCAATTCCTTGTCGGTGCCGGCGTTCATGGTGCCGCCCACGCCCTCGATCTCCTCCGAGACCTCCTGTGGAGTGGGACGCTTCTCCGTACCCTTGAACAGCATGTGCTCCAGGAAGTGGGAGACGCCGGCAATGGGGTCCGCCTCGTAGCGAGAGCCGGCTCCTACGAAGAGGGAGATGCTCACCGAGCGGGTGTGGGGCATGGAACTGGAGACGATCCGCAGGCCATTATCCAGGACGGTCTTGTCGTACATGGAACTCCTCGTGGAAGCGTTCAGCGAGGTTGGAGGTTGGAGGGATCGTGTGCCTCCCTCCAACCTCCAACCGGCACGGGCGTGGGCAAGAAGCAACAGAAGGCCAGGGAGAACCTCCCTCGCCTTCTGCACCATGGTCCCAGTTTCTATTCTACTAGCGCCCCGGCGTGGGAGCAATGCTCGGGGGTTGGGGGGCCTCCATTCGTTCTCCACATCGCGGTGATAGCAGAGGGCTATACAACTGGCCAAATATAAAATATAATGGCGGGCATACGGCGCACCACATCAGGCGAGGAGGAGGGAGCAAGAGCGGCGATGACGTTAGCGGAAACCCTGTTCGGATCCACGAGCCAGGGGGAGTATTCCCTGGCGCTGATGAACGGCGAGCTACGGCCCTGCCCGGTCGGGCGCGAGATCGCCATTCACTCGCCCACGGATGGTACATTGCTCGGCCAGGTCGCGGCCCTGACCCACGACGAGATCGATGCGGCGCTCGCCAGCGCCGCGGGGGCGCAACCCGCCTGGGCCGAGCGCCCGGTCGAGCAGCGGGCCGCGGTGCTGGAGCGTGCCGCCGACCTGTTGCTCGAGCACGCCCCGACGGTGGCCAGGTGCCTGGAGCGCGAGATTGCCAAGCGGCGCAGCGACAGCCTGGACGAGGTGCGTCGCTCAGCCGACTTCCTCCGCTTCACCGCCGAGGAGGGCAAGCGGCTGAGCGGAGAGAGCTTCTTCGGCGACGCCTTCCCCGGCTTCAAGCGCAACAAGATCGGCTTCACCTACCGGGTGCCGCTTGGCGTGGTCCTGGCCATCCCGCCCTTCAACTACCCGGTCAACCTGGCCATCTCCAAGATCGCCCCGGCCCTGGTGGCCGGCAACGCCGTCGTGCTGAAGCCACCCACCCAGGGCTCCCTCTCCGCCCTGCTGATGACCGTCCTGCTGCTGGAGGCCGGCGTCCCGCCCGAGGTGCTCCAGTTCGTCACCGGGCGCGGCTCGGACATCGGCGACTACCTGGTCACCCACCCGCGGGTGGGCATGATCACCTTCACCGGCTCGTCCGCCACAGGGCGGCGCATCGCTCGCCTGGCGGGCATGGTGCCGCTATTGATGGAGCTGGGCGGCAAGGACGCGGCGGTCGTGCTGCGCGACGCCGACATGGCGCTGGCGGCCAAGGATATCGTCTCGGGCGCGTTCTCGTACTCCGGGCAGCGCTGCACCGCGGTCAAACGGGTGCTGGTCACCGAGCCCGCGGCCGAGGCACTGCTCCACGAGCTGCTGCCCCGGGTGAAGCGGCTCACGGTGGGCCGGCCCGAGGACGACGCCGACGTCACGCCCCTGATCAACCACGAGGCGGCCGACTACGTGCAGGAGCTGATCGACGACGCGCTGGCCAGGGGCGCGCGTCTGCTGGTGGGCAACCAGCGCGAGGGCAACCTGCTCTGGCCCACGCTGCTGGACGGAGTCACCGAGGCCATGCGCCTGGCCTGGGAGGAGCCGTTCGGCCCGGTCCTGCCCATCCTGCGGGTGCGGGATGCCGCGGAGGCGGTGCGCATCGCCAACGCCTCCGAGTATGGCCTGCAGGCCGCCATCTTCTCGCGCGACGTTAATGCCGCCCTGCGCATCGCCGCCCGCCTGGACGTGGGGACCGTCCAGCTCAACGGTAAGACGGCGCGCGGGCCGGACCACTTCCCGTTCCTGGGCACCAAGTCGTCCGGGCTGGGCGCGCAGGGCATCCGCTACTCCCTGGAAGCCATGACCCGTCCCAAGTCCATCGTCTTCAACCTGGCCGAGCAGGCCGGGCTGGAGGAGGTGGCCTGAGCGAGCGCACTGGCGGGGCGCCAGGCCTTGCGCCCCGCCAGCCTTCGCCCCTTCACCCGTACACCTCATCAGTCTCCCAGGCCCAGTTCATCGATCAACTGCTGGGCAGTCACGCGCCGTACCCGCCCTGCCTGCACATCCTCCAGCGCGGCCTTGACGCGGGCCAGGTAAGCCTCTTCCTGCGCTTCCACCAGTTCTCGGTAGTGCTCTTCGTCCATGACGACGTAGCTTGGCTGGTCACCCTTGACCACATGCACCGGGCCGTCCTTCAGCGCCTCGTCCACGGCGCCGATGCCCCGACGCTTGATCTCCCGGGCTGGGATGGTTCTCATTGCAGTACTCCCTCAGATACTGATATCAGTACTCTGGCTGGTGCGCGTCCTGGCAGCAAGGGGAGGCGGAGATTCCCAAGGGCCCATCCGGAGCGGCTGCGCCAAACCGTCGAGTATGCGCTTCGTCGTTGCCAGGCCGGGCATGTTCAGGAGTCCGATGTTCACTGGCACAACGACGCGGCTGATGTGTTGACAATTACCACACCCGGCGTTATCCTCCAGAGTGATGGCGAAAGGGCGGTACGAGTTCCACACGGATCCCGAGAGCGGTATCCGCTTCGTCTTCAAGCGCGATCTTGCAGACCCGGAACTGCTCCATATCTATGCCCGCCACCTCACCACCCAGGAAGAGGCCATCGCGACCTTCTTCGCAGCGGAGCCGACCTGGAACGAGGAGCGACGGCGGTTTGAGACACGCTCCGACACCCATGTCCTCTTCTGGATCTGGCTTGAGCGTGGGATCGTAGTGATGATCATCTCCTGTTTCAGGAGGGAGGATATCTGATGCGCAAGCGCGTGCTTGAGGGGCCAACCCCGTACGAGATGAGTCCTGAGATGGACGCGCAGGTCACGGCCATGATCGAGCAGGCCGACCGCGATGTAGAAGAGATGCGCGTAAACATGCGCTGGGGCAGGGCCCAGGTGGACGTGATCAAGCGAGCCGCGGCGCTCTACGGGATGCCGTACCAGACGTATGTCAAGCAGGCGGCCTTCCGCCAGGCCCTGGCGGATCTCAAAGAGGCTGAGGCCATCGTATCCAAGCTCTGAGGGACGCAGGGCCTTGCTGCTACACTGTAGCACCATGCCCTACCCCTCCTCCCTTCAACCCTCCCTGGCCCGCGTGGCCGCCACCCGGGCCGCGCGCCGCCAGCAGCAGATCCCGCGCCTCTCCCTGGAGGCCAAGGCCGAGCTGATCCAGGGCTACCACCCGGACTTCCGCCCGGGCAGCCGCCGCCCACTGCGGATCGGGCCCAACGCGGGCGACCCGGTCCCGCCGGAGCTGGCCGATCTGCTGGAGGCGTACAGCCGGCTCGACCCGGATCGGTTCGACCTGTCCGAGCCCGACGCGGACGTGGACGTGCTGGCCATCGGCGGCGGGGGCGCCGGCACCTCGGCTGCGCTGCTGGCCCACCTGAACGGCGCCCGCGTCCTGCTGGCCACCAAGCTTCGCCACGGCGACTCCAACACGATCATGGCTGAGGGCGGCATCGCCGCGGCCACCCACCGCCACGACTCGCCCACCCTCCACTTCCTGGACACCATGGGCGGCGGGCGCTTCGAGAACGACCCGCAACTCGTGAAGGTGCTGGTCCACGACGCGCCGCTGGTGGTGGAGTGGCTCACCGAGCTGGGGGTGATGTTCGATCGGGCCGAGGACGGCAGCCACATCTGCTCCCTGGCTGGCGGGCACTCCCGCCGCCGCGTCCACTCCTGCAAGGACTACAGCGGCCTGGAGATGATGCGCGTGCTGCGCGACGAGCTGCGCACGCGCCAGGTGCCAGTCTTGGAGTTCAGTCCGCTGGTCGAGCTGCTGGTCGACGACCAGGGCCAGTGCGCCGGCGCGGTGCTCTCCCAGTTCGACACCGGCCGCTACCTGGTCGTTCGCGCCCGCGCGACCATCCTGGCCACCGGCGGCATCGGCCGCCTGCACGTCCAGGGCTTCCCCACCACCAACCACTTCGGCGCCACCGCCGACGGGCTGGTGGTCGGCTATCGCGCCGGAGCGCGCCTGCTGCACATGGACGCCATCCAGTTCCACCCCACCGGCGCCGCCTGGCCGCCCCAGATGCTCGGCTGGCTGCTGACCGAGGCGCTGCGCGGCACCGGCGTCCACCTGGTGAACCGGCACGGCGAGCGCTTCATCAACGAGATGGAGACGCGCGACTGCACCTCCTCGGCCATCCTGCGCGAGGTAGACGGGCGGGGCAACGGCCTGGAGACGCCCGCGGGCACGCGGGGCGTGTGGCTGGATACGCCGATGATCGACCTGCTCCACGGCCCCGGCACGCTGGTGCGGCTGTTCGCCGGCATCGTCCACCGCTTTCAGGCCTACGGCATCGATCCTCGGCAGGAGCCGCTGCTGGTCTACCCCACCCAGCACTACCAGAACGGCGGCCTGCGCATCGACGCCTGGGGGCGGACGGCGGTGCCAAACCTGTACGTGGCCGGCGAGGCCTCCGGGGGCGTCCAGGGCCGCAACCGCCTGGGGGGCAACTCGCTGCTGGACATCTTCGTCTTCGGCCGCCGCGCCGGCCAGCACGCCGCCGAGCATGCCCGGGGCGTGCAGCTCGGACGCCTCGGGCTGGAGCACGTGCGCCGCTACCACGAGCAGGTGCATGCCCTGGGCGTGCCGCCCGAGTACACCTCGCCCCTGCTGCTGCCCAACTACACCCGCCGGCACGAACGCCAGGCGCCCGTGGGAGGGGTCGCATGACCGCCGACCCTCAGCAGGAGGCGCTGGTCCCGATCTCCGTCCTGGGCAATCCCGCGCAGGTGCCGGATGGCCTGACCATCCTGACGGCGCTCGAGTACGCGGGCTACCGGGTCATCCGGGGTGTCGGCTGCCGCTCCGGCTTCTGCGGCGCGTGCGCGACGGTGTATCGCCTGGACGGCGACCCCCAGCTCCGCTTTGCCCTGGGCTGTCAGACGCCGGTGCAGCCCGGCATGCGCCTGGCCCAGGTACCCTACTTCCCGCTGCACCAGGCGATCTACGACCTGAGCAGCGTGGCCGACCCTGCCCGGGCGCTGCTGGAGCTACACCCGGAACTGCTGCGCTGCCTGGGCTGCAACGCCTGCACCGAGGCCTGCCCGCAGCACCTGGAGGTGATGAACTACGTCGCGGCCATGATTCGTGGCGACCTGGAGCAGGCCGCTCGGCTGTCCTTCGACTGCCTGAGCTGCGGGCTGTGCGCCCTGCGCTGCCCGGCCGGACTCAGCCAGCACCCCGCGGCCCAGTTCGCCCGGCGGGCCTACGGCCGGTGCCTCGCCCCGCGTGCCCGCCACCTGGAGGAGCGCGTGGCGGAGGTGCGCGCCGGCGCCTTTGACGCCGAGTTGGAGCGCCTGGCCGCGCTGAGCCCCGACGAGCTGCGGGAGCTGTACCGCCAGCGCGAGGTCGAGCCGCCCTCGGCAGGCATGCTGGCCGGAGTGCGGCGATGAGCGCGCCCGTAGTCCGAGTCGACAGTCGACAGTCGACAGTCGACAGTCAGCAGTCGGCAGTCAACTGTCAACTGTCGACTGTCGACTGTGAACTCCGCACCGACGTGCTCGACCGGGTGCTGGACATGGCGCACCCGCCGGTGGCCCGCTTCCGCCTGTGCTCGCACGGCCTGAACCCCAACAACACTCTGACTGCCGAGCGCGACCTGGCCGGCAGTCGCGCCTGCCTGGCCTGCGGCAACTGCCTGGACGCCTGCCCGGCGGTCGCCTCGCGGCCGCCCGAGCAGATCGTGACCCGTACCTCGATGGTCCTGGAACACGTGGTCGGCGCCGAGTGCCGCCGCTGCTACCGCTGCATCGCCGCCTGCCCGGTGGTGGACGCCGACCTGAAGCGCTACGCCCGCGCCTACCGGCGCCCGGAGCGGGTCGTCCACCTGCTGCTCGCCAGCGCGGTCGTGCTGCTCGGCCTGAGCGGCATCCTGCTGTTCCACTTTCGCGCCGAACTGGACACCCTGGTAGCGCTGAGCCTCGGCCTCGTCCACCGCGGCGCGGCGCTGCTCCTGGTGGCCGCGCCGCTGCTGTACTGGAGGCTGGACCGCCGCCACCTCCGGCGCGCGCTGCGCCAGAGCCTCACCTGGGGCGCCGAGGACCGGCGCTGGCTGGGCGAGCTGCTGGCCTTTCTGCGCACCGGTGGCCGCACCGGCGCGGCGCGGCGGGGTGACTTCAACCCCGCTCAGAAGGGCTGGTACCTGTTCATCCTGGGCGTGCTGCCAGTCCTGGCCCTCAGCGGCATCCCGAAGTGGCTCGACGCTCCACCGCTGCCCGCGCCGGCGCTGGAGCTGGCAACGGGTGTCCACGTGGTGGTGGCCATCATGGCCGACGTGGCGCTGGCGCTCCATGTCAGCCTGAAAGTCCTGTGGCCGGTGTGGCGCTGGCTGCGGTCGGAGGTCGGCGGGCTTGGCGCAGCGCCGCCGCGTTGATAGCACAGACTCGCCCTCATCAACGCGCGCGACACCCACCACCTGAAGTCAGTACGGTTGCACGCATCGCCCGGTGCATAGCCCGGATGAGCGTCTGGACGATCATCCGCGCGGGCGCTGCGCCAGCGTGCCGCTGACGAAGACCTGGGTGGAGCTGGGGTTCAAAGACATGCCCGAGCTGGGGGACGATGCGGTATGCCAGGAGCCTTGCGGCGATCGTCGGAGAGCAATACAGTGCATGATGGAGGCGGCAGACTGTGCCAAGGCATCCCGGATCGATGGGGAATCCGGGGGCGGGGCCGGCTGGTGGGGGTCCACCAGGGCTCCTCATGGCTCTCGAAGCCCATGGTGCCAGTCACGCGGCAGCAGAGGCAGCCCAACGATTGGGTGAGCAGGTACGACGGAGTTCTGCCCGAGAAAGGCGGGAATTCGCTGCCCTCCTCGATGCCCAGAGCGGGGCGCAGATCGGGACAATCATCAGGGGAGAGAAGGGTGAAGTCAACATTGCGTCTCTGCTCGAAGCGATGGCTCCAGGACATGACTATGTCTTACTCCATACCCATCCGGGCGCCGCGCCCATCTCTGAGAACGATGTGGCGATCTTTCTGGAGCACCGTGCTTTGCGGGTCATGGGCGTGGTTGGGGTGCGACGAAACTGGTACTTGTTGAGTCACATGGCTGGGCACCCCCACCCCATGGCACCGGAGGTGCTCCAAGCCTATCGAGATGCGGAAGACGCACTCCGGCCCCACTTCCTCGGTCTGCGGCAGTCCGGCAGACTCAGCGGGGCCGCTGCCTATCGGGAGTTAGTGCATGAGGCGTGGGGCAGAGTCGCGTCTCAGTTCGGATTGCGGTATAGTCGTGTGGAGTAAGGTGGGCAGGGAGCAGCGATGACCGGGAAGCGCAAGCGCGCCCCCATCAAGGAGATCGTTGAGCGCGCCAAGCGGGGCCGCATTGTGGAGCCGTGGGAGGACTTCGCTGAGCCGGAGTTGGAGCCGGAGGCATTACCAGCGCCCGCCCGGACTCGGCCAGCCCGCGACAGCGCCCCTGACTCAGCAACACGCCGCCGCCCTTGACGCCCGATTAGCATGGAGCGCCTGCGCATAGGCACCGCTTTCGGATTCGACCGCGACTTCGCTCAGTACGGCTTCCAGTTGCTTGGTTCTGCCTCCGGCTCTTCCTGAGCGCGGCGCGAAGATCCAAGCGTCGCCGACTGCCTGTAGCGGAAGAGAAAGCCGCCGACTCGGACCGTAGCGGTCCGAGTCGGCGGCACAGCGGCGGTCCTATCGCTTCCTACCTGCACCCGCCCCCTAGCCTTGGATTTCGCACATGTCAGGTCGAATCGCCGGACGAGTTGAAACCGGCATAGGCGACCTCCGGGACACCAAGCAATACGAGAAGGGTGCGGTGCAGGGGTGTCAACCGAGACACCAACCGGTAGGGGGTTCCC
>JACQUR010000504.1 GCA_016210245.1 Chloroflexota bacterium | reverse complement strand
TCGATGACCTCCAGCACGTCCTCCTGGTCGATGAAGGCCAGCTCGAGGTCGAGCTGGGTGAACTCGGGCTGGCGGTCGGCGCGCAGGTCCTCGTCGCGGACGCAGCGGGCGATCTGGAAGTAGCGATCGTAGCCGGCCACCATGAGCAGTTGCTTGAGCTGCTGGGGCGACTGGGGCAGGGCGTAGAAGCAGCCGGGATGGACGCGGCTGGGGACGAGGTAGTCCCGCGCGCCCTCGGGCGTGCTCTTGAACAGGATGGGGGTCTCGATCTCCAGGAACGCGCGCTGGTCCAGGAAGCGGCGCATGAACAGGGCGATCCTGTGGCGCAGGACCAGGTTGTGGGTCATGCGCGGGCGGCGGAGGTCCAGGTAACGGAACTCCAGCCGCAGCCGCTCCTCCACCTCCACCTCGTCGGTCAGACTGAAGGGCGGCGGCAGGGAGGGGTTGAGCACCTCGAGCTGGTCGGTGTGGACCTCCACCTCGCCGGTGGCCAGCTTCGGGTTGGTCGTGCCGGGCGGGCGCTGGGCGACCTGGCCATGCACCTCCAGCACGTACTCCGAGCGGACGGCGGAGGCGGCAGCGTGCGCGCTGGCAGAGCGCTCCGGATTGACGACCACCTGGACGAGGCCGTAGCGGTCGCGCAGGTCCAGGAAGATCAAGCCGCCGTGGTCGCGGCGGCGATGCACCCAGCCCTGGAGGACGACCTCCCGGCCGGCATGGGTAGGGCGAAGTTCACCGCAGGTGTGGGTTCGTCGCATTTCAGTAGTCAGTAGTCGGTGGTCAGTGGCTAGTGGAGATTATAGACGTTTCTGCCAACCGCCGACTGCCTGCTGCCGACTGCCCACTCCTGCTCAAGTGTGAGGTGGTATCCGAGCCGCGACCGCGAGGGAGCGCGGACCTCCGTTCCCTTACGGTCGCGGCTCGGATAGGGATGGTGTGGACGGGGCGGACACGCAGGTCCGCCCCTCCCCCCCACGACAGCCGGGCATGAGCGGTTCAGTCGCCTCCGCGTCCGGCCCTGGCGACCTTCAGTGGCTCGAGCCAGAGGGTGGTGGCCGCTGCCGTCGCTACGGCCAGGAGCCACTGACCCGGGCCAAGGGGCGCCAGACGGAGCACCTGTGCCACCCCCGGGAGGGAGAGCAGCAGGGCGAGGCTGGCCAGCGTGGCGCCCAGCACCGGCAGCAGCACCGGGTTGGCGCCCAGGTTGCTCGCCCACCAGGGCCGCTCGGGCACGCGGTGGGCGAGCAGCATCAGCGTCTGGGCGAGCAGCAAGGCTGCGAGCGCCAGGGCGCGCGCCCCCTCCTCCGGGCCGCTCGCCAGGCCCCAGACGAACAGCCCCAACACCCCAGCGGAAACCGAGAGGCCCTGGATCGACGGCAGGGCCAGGTCGGCGGGCGCGAGCAGCGGCGCGCCCGGCGGCCGGGGCGGGCGCCGCATCAGGTCCGGGGCCGGCGGGTCGGCCTGAAAGACCAGGGCGATGGTGGGGTGGAGGACCAGCTCCAGCCAGACGAGGTGGATGGGCAGCAGCAGCAGGGGCAGCCCCACCAGGGGCACCAGCAGCGTACCCAGCACGATCGGCACGTGGAATCCCACCAGGTAGCGGAAGGCGTGGCGGAGGTTGTCCACGATGCGCCGGCCTTCCTCGATCGCCGCCACGATGGTGGCGAAGTTGTCGTCGAGCAGCACCATGCTGGCTGCCTGGCGCGCCACCTCGGTGCCGCGCTGGCCCATGGCCACGCCAATGTCCGCCTCCTTGAGCGCTGGCGCGTCGTTGATGCCGTCGCCGGTCATGGCCACAACCTCGCCCGCGGCCTTGAAGCCCCGCACCAGCACGTGCTTCTGCACCGGCTGGAGGCGCGCGAACACGTTGGTCTCCCGAGCGGCGCGAGCCACCGCCTCGACACTCATGCGCTCCAACTCCGGGCCGGTGACGATGCGATCGTCCCGGTGGGGCAGGCCGATCTGCTCGGCCACCGCGTGCGCCGTCAGAGGGTGGTCGCCGGTCATCATCACCACCCGGACGCCCGCCTGGAGACAGCGGGCGATGGCCTGCGGGACCTCGGGGCGCGGCGGGTCGGTGAAGGCCACCAGGCCCCGCAGGGTGAGGCCCGCCTCGTCGCTGGCTCGGTCTCCGGCCAGGCTCGGCGGGCAGCGCTCGCCCACGGCCAGCACCCGCATCCCGCGCCCGGCCAGCGCCCGGTTGGCCTCCAGCGCCGCCGCGGCCTGCTCGGGTGGCGGCGTACACAGCTCCAGGAGCGCCTCCAGCGAGCCCTTGGCGCACACGCGCGCGCCGCCGCCGTCTCGCGCATGCCAGGTATGGGTGACGTAGCGCAGCCGGGGATCGAAGGGGTAGACCTGCGCCAGGGTCCAGCGGGCGTGGAGCTGGGCGGCGTCCACCCCGTGCTGGCGAGCGAAGGCGACGATCGCCTGGTCCAGGGGATCGGAGGGCTCGACCTCGCAGGCGTGTACCGCCGCCTCCAGGAGAGCGCAGGCCGAGGCGTCCAGCAGCGTGCCCGGCGCCAGCGCCTCTTCGGCCAGCGTGTGGTGCGTATCCCACAGGCCAGTGACCGCCATCCGGCCCAGGGTCAGGGTGCCGGTCTTGTCGGTGCAGATCACGGTGGCGCTGCCCAGGGTTTCGACCGAGGCCAGGCGGCGCACCAGGGCCCGGCGGGTCGCCATGCGCCAGGCGCCCAGCGCCAGGTACAGCGCCAGGACCACCGCAAACTCCTCCGGGATCAGGGCGATGGCGCTGGCCACGGCGGCCGAGATGGCTGCCTGCCAACCGTGGGCGCGCGCGAGCTCCACCGCGGCCACGGCGACAATGGCTACGCCTGCCAGCGGGGCGATGCGGCGGGCCAGGCCGCGGACCGACCGCTCCAGCGGCGTCGGCTCGGCCCGGATCCCGGCCACCAGGGTGCCGATGCGCCCATACTCGGTGCGCGGGCCCGTGGCGACCACGGCCATGCTGCCCTGGCCGGAGAGGACCACCGTCCCGGCGAGGACGCGGGCGTCGACCGCGGGCGAGGCTTCATCGCTGGGCGGCGCGAGCGCGGGCAGCGCCTCCTTCACCACGGGTGCAGACTCGCCGGTGATGGGTGATTCGTCCAGGTGGAGCGGCCCCCCGTTGAGGAGCAGCCCGTCGGCCGGCGCGAAGTCACCCGCTCGCAGGAGCACGAGGTCGCCGGGCACCAGGTCCTCGCTGGGCAGGGTCAGGCGGTGCCCACCCCGCACCACCTCCACGCGCGGGGCGACCAGCCGGCGCAGGTGCTCCAGGGCGCGCTCGCTCCTCCCCTCCAGGACCAGGTCCAGCAGCACCACGGGGACGGTCGCCACGAGCAGAGCCCCCGCCTCCAGCCGATCGCCCACCAGGAGGTAGGCCAGCGCGCCCCCGACCAGCAGCAGGACCATCGGATCCAGGAAGGGGTGCAAGACCCAGGTCCAGGCCGGCCAGCGCCGCCCCGGGGCCAGCACGTTCGGGCCGTAGCGCCCGAGGCGCCGCGCTGCCTCGGCCGGCTCGAGCCCCCGTGCAGGGTCGGTGCCCAGGGCCGCCAGGGTTTCCGCCTGCGATGTGCCAGTGGGTACCACCATCCCGATCGCCCTTTCTCGCCGATCCAACTATCGCCATGGTGGCATGATGTTACAATAGGGCTGCGGGTGAGTCTGGAGGCTCTGTGAAGCGGACCAACGTGTACCTTGACGAGGAGCAAGCGCGGCTGCTGCGCCACCTTGCAGTCGAAGAGGGGCGCTCCTTCACCGCTCTCGTGCGCGAGGCGCTGAACGACTATCTCGCGCGGCGAGGCCTCGCCGCGAACTCCCACGTGGTTGGCCCTCAGCAGCAACTCTCGGATGACGAGTGGCGCTCGAGCTTCAAGGCGGCGGTGGAGCGTATTCGCGCCAGCGTGCCAGACGATTGGACCCCGGAGGAGATCGAGGCGGAGATAACCGCTGCCCGAGAGGAAGTCTGCCGCGAGGGGACAACTCGAAGGCCCGCAACGAGTGCCTGAGCAGCTTCCGCGGGCACTCATCGACACCAACGTCTGGATCTCAGCGATCATCAACCTCCAGGGAGCCCCGGCCCAAGTGCTCGATGCTTTGTGGGAGAGGCGCTTCGTCCCGGTGATCTCCCAGGGGCTGCTTGACGAGATTCGCGAGGTATTCGGTCGCCCCCGGATTCGCCGGCGTGCTCAGTACTCCGAGGCCGACCTGGCGCTCGCCATCCAACGCCTTGAGGAGCAGGCTGTCAAGGTGTATCCGACCGGCCAGCTTCACTTGTGCCGAGACTCC
Source organism: Chloroflexota bacterium (assembly GCA_016210245.1). Taxonomy (GTDB): domain Bacteria; phylum Chloroflexota; class UBA6077; order UBA6077; family JACQUR01; genus JACQUR01. The sequence continues at coordinate 5,952 of JACQUR010000504.1, read as the reverse complement.
CGCGACGACTTCCTCCTGGAAACCGCTCTCCTCGGCCAGGCGCAGTTCGCCGTCTCCCGCGACGACGACCTCAAGCGCGACCTCGACCTCATCGCCCGGCTGAGAGAGCAGGGCGTGGAAGTGCTGTCGGTGGCCCAGTTCCTCAGAGAACTGGAGAAGCTGAACGACATTTGAAAGTAGCCGCCTCACGGCCGAGAGGACTTGCCTTGCGCTTCGCAACAATGAAGTCAATGAAGTCAACAGCGACGAACAGCCCCTCGACTCTGGGCCAGGCCGTGCCTCGCGTCGAGGGACTGGAGAAGGTGGCCGGGTTGGCCTGCTACACGGCCGACGTGAGCCCGCCGGGCCTGCTCTGGGGCGCCGTGCTGCGCAGTCCGCTGCCCCACGCGCGGATCGCGCGCGTCGACGCCTCGCGCGCGCGGGCGCTGCCGGGCGTCCACGCTGTCCTGACCGGCCAGGACCTGGCCGGCATCCGCTACGGGCGACGCCTGAACGATATCCCCGTGCTCGCCTTCGACCGGGTCCTCTTCATCGGCGACAAGGTTGCGGCGGTGGCGGCCGAGTCGCGGGAACTGGCAGAAGCGGCGCTGGCGATGATCGAGGTCGAGTACGAGGAACTGCCGGCGGTCTTCGATCCGCTGGAGGCGATGCAACCGGGCGCGCCGCTCCTCCATCCCGAGCTGCGAACCTACCGCGGCTGGGCGGGCCAGGCGCCCGAGATCCCGAACCTCCTCTCGCTGGAGACCGTGGCCAGGGGCGACCTGGAGCGCGGCTTCGCGGAGTCCGAGCTGGTCTTCGAGCACACCATCACGTTCCCGATGATCCACCAGGGCTACATCGAGCCGAATGTCTGCACCGTGGCGGCGGAAGCAGATGGCACCTTCCGGATCTGGGCATCGAACAAGAGCCAGTTCCTGCTGCGCAACGACCTGGCGGCGGCCTTCGGCCTGGCCCCCGAGCAGATCGTGGTCGAACCGACGCTGGTCGGGGGGGACTTCGGCGGGAAGGGCGCGCTCCTGGACGCGCCTGTGTGCTTCGCCCTGGCCCGGGCGGCCGGGCGCCCGGTGAAGCTGGTGATGGACTATACGGAGGAGCTGACGGCGGCCAACCCTCGCCACCCGGCCGTCGCCATCATGCGCACCGGGCTGACCCGGGATGGGCGATTGGTGGCCCACCACGCGAAGCTGGTCTTCAACAGCGGCGCCTACGGCGGGCACAAGCCGCTGCCGAGCGTGGGCCTGGCCGCCAGCCATCACGCCGCGGGCGTGTACCGCATCCCCCACGCGCGGGTGGACAGCTACATGGTGTACACCAACCAGGTGCCGGGCGGACACATGCGCGCTCCGGGGGAGGTCCAGGCAACCGTGGCCCTGGAAGTACACATGGACCTGCTGGCCGAGCAGCTCGGCCTGGACCCGCTCGAGTTCCGGCTGCTCAACGCCGTCGAAGAGGGCGACGAGGGGCCGCTGGGCGAACGCTGGCAGGGCATCCAGCTCAAGCGGTGCATCCAGCTCGCGCGGGAGGCCGCCGGCTGGGACCGGCTCCAAACCGCCGAGACGCCGAGACGCAGAGAAGCCTTCTATCCAGACGACTCGGCGTCTCGGCGTCTCGGCGGTGAGGCCTCGAAAGGCGCTCCTGGGCTGCGTGTCGGGCGCGGGATCGCCGTGTGCCAGCGCGGGTCGGCCGGGGGGCAGGCCAACGCCGAAGTCCGCGTCTACGCCGACGGGTCGGTGGTGGTGCTGACCGGCACGAGCGAGTCCGGCACCGGCGCGCTCACCGTGCTGGCCCAGGTGGTCGCGGCCGAGCTCCAGCTCCCGCTGGAGCAGGTCCGCGTGGAGATGGGGGGGACGGACGTCGCCCCGTTCGACCAGGGCTCTGGAGGCAGCCGCACCACGGTCAACGGCGGCAACGCGGCGCTCCAGGCGGCGCGGGAGGTGCGCCGCCAGATGGCGGAGCTGGCCGCGGAGTACCTGGGCTGCGCCCCGGAGGCCGTCGAAGTCCAGCCCGGGCGGTTCTGCGATCGAGGCCGCCCGGAGGTTGGGCTCGGGTTCCAGGTCCTGGCCGCGCGCGTGGCCGCGGAGGGTCCTCTCGTCGGGCGAGGGAGCTTCTCCACCCGCATGCCGAGCCAGACTGGCTTCGCCGCCCAGATCGCCGAGGTGGAGGTGGACCCCGAGACGGGCCAGCTCGAGGTCACGCGCGTGGTGGGCGTCCACGACGTGGGCCAGATCATCAACTATCACGGCGCAACGGGCCAGATCGATGGCGGGATTGTCCTGGGGTTCGGCTGCGGGGTGCTGGAGGAGCTGAGGCTGGAGAACGGCCGGGTGGGGAATCCCCACCTTGGGGACTACCGCATCCCCTGCAGCGCGGACGTTCCCACCTTCGAGTCGATCCTGGTCACCGACGCGCCGGGCGCGGGCCCCTTCGGCGCCAAGGGGGTGGCCGAGCTGAGCCTGCTGCCCACCGCCGCGGCCATCGTGAACGCGGTCCACGACGCCACCGGCGTGTGGATCCTGGACTTGCCAATCACGGCCGAGAAGCTCCGGCGAGCCCTGGCGAGGCACGGTTCGACCTGAGGGGAGCAGTCGTCGTGGCCAGGGGCGTCGCGGTCGAGATGTTCGTCGCCGTAGGTGCAGGCCAGAGAGTCCGCGCCGGAGTGACAGTTGGCACCAGTGCGGGCGGGCTGGTCGCGGGCGCAGGGCAATTGGTGGTGGCGGGCAGGGCGGCCACCATGCGCAGGGTACACAGGGCGTCCAGGCTGGTGATGCTTCCGTCTCGACAAGATCGAGTCTCGGCACGGGGTGGCGTTTGGCGAGGTGCAGGAAGCGTGTGCTTCAGAGCGCCGCCACGTGCGCCGTGGGCGCGAGGGTCTGTACCAGGTCTTCAGCCAGACGGAGGCGGGGCGCTACCTCCTTGTCGTGCTGGCCAACACGGGCGGCGGAGTGTGGAAAGTGGCGACCGCACGCGAGATGACCCAACAGGAGCGTCGCTTGTACCGACGCCAGGCAGGAGAGTAGGTCAAATGGACGACATCGACCGCGCGATCGAGCGCATCGACCGGGGCGGCGAGGCCTGGAAGGACACCGACGAGGTCGTGGAGGTTGCCGTGAAGCGGCCCCTGGACACGGTGGTACCGGTCCGCGTGTCCGCAGATACGTGGGAGGCGCTGCGGAGGGAGGCGCGCCGCATTGGCGTCGGCCCCAGCACCCTGGTGCGCATGTGGGTCCTGGAGAAGCTCCGTGAGGTGGCGCCGTCCAGAAGATCGACCTGAACCATCGGCGTGGCGAAGCTGACGATAGGCGGCGCGTCCTCGCCCCGCCTGGCTGTAGCTCGCTGGCTGAACGGTGATTGGCGCACGGCCATTGGTAGTAAGCTGTACCAGATTTCGGCAGGAGCACCATGTCAGCCAATAGAGAAGCGCGTCGCCGCGGCCAGCGCCTGGGCAGCACGGCTCTGCTCCAGAGCGGAGCACCATGTCAGCCAATAGAGAAGCGCGTCGCCGGGTAGCCTGTCCCCGGCCCGCCGCTCGGCAGCCAGGCCTGAGCTTCGCACACAGCCCCTGTACCGGGTCCGCGATCGGCAGTGCATGGTCGGTAGGGACGCGAGCGCCCCTGCCGACCATGCACTGCCGATCGCGGACCCGGCCTGGTGCTCTGTGACGCGTAATTTGCGGGTGGTATCCGACGAAGCAGGAGTAACAGGCCGGTAGTTTGCGCCGGACTGGAGAAGAACTCGCGGCGTGGTCGGACGCAGTCGGGGCGAAGCAGACGCCGACCAACGCCGGGCGAGTTCCAGGGCCTGAGGGCGCCTGCTTCGGCCCTACGCCACCGAATGCCGGCAATACACGGCAAACTCCCGCCTGCCCGGCGTCTCACAGCCGTCGACGAACAAATAATGCAACTGCATTATTGACAACGCAGGAAAAACCACTAGACTGGTCGTGTCTCGGCAGCGATTTTGGATTTTGGATTTTGGATTTTAGATTTTGGATTGAGGACTGGCCGCAATCCGGCGTCCTCAATCCAAAATCTAAAATCTAAAATCTAAAATCCCCGGCCTGGGAGGGAGGAGCGATGGCGCGAGGCAGCTCGGCAGGCAGTGCCCGGACAGGGAGAGCGATGCGAGGTCTACTGGCCGCCGCCACGGTGGCCGCCCTGGTGGCAAGCCTGCCAGGGTTCGGGATGATGGGCGGCGCCGCCGCGCAGCCAGCCGCCACGCCCGCGGCCCAGGGTCCAAAGCCCGAGGTCCAGAGCCCAACGCTGCCCTTCGACGGTGCCGTCGGGAGCTCGGACTCGGGATCCTGGACTCTGGCCGCGGAGCCCGGGCCGATCGGCCAGGGCTTCGCGGCCGAGGCTCCAGGCGCCGCTGGGTCTCCTGGCGAGGCGTCCGGGCCAGGGTACGTCGGCAGCGCCGAGGCCGGCTTCGCGGCAGGGGAACCCCAGCAGGCGGTGGAGCAACCGCAGGGGCAAGCCGCCTTCCCAGTGGCCAGTGGTCAGTGGTCAGTGGTCAGCCAGCAGGCGCTGGAGCAGCCACCGGGGCAAGCCGCTACCACAGCCGAGCGGGGGCTCGATGCCGGCGGCGGTTCCTCGCCTCCCGCGCAGCAAGCCTCTGCTTCGGTGGGGCGGATGCCCGAGATCGAGCCCGGCCAGGCCCCGGGAAGCCGGCCCCAGGTCGAGTCGCACGCCTCAACTGAGCCGCGGACGGCCGGCCCTGGCGGGGCGTACAGCGCGGCAGTGGCCCAGGGGGGTGCCGCCAATCGATCCCGGTCGGCCACCGGCCAGAGCACCATCCCGGCCGGCTCGCCTCAGGGCGCTCCCTCCGGCTACCGTACTGCGACGAACGTCGCTAGCGCGGCGTCCCTGTGGGGCAAGAGCACCACCCGCACCACCTCCACCCTCTCCGTCACCATCACCGGGCGCGTGCTCAACGGCACCACTCCGCTGGCCAACGTCTCGCCCTCCGCCACGTGCATGACCCCCACGGGCGCCGGCTGCGGCTGGTCCTTCGCCGGCCCTACCGCCACCGACGGCTCGTTCACGCTCACCGGCGAGCCGGGCCGCTACGACCTGTACGTGGGCAACTTCGGGGGCGGGTTCAACTCCCTCGCCACCACCTTCGTGGACGCCACCAGCGGCACCAGCTTCAGCGGTCGGGACATCCAGGCAGCCGCGGCCACGGTCACCCTGAGTGGGACCGTGGCCGACGCGGGCGGCGCGCCCATCAGCGGTGCCAGGGTGTCCCTGGACATCCCCCGCCAGGGCAACCCCGGCGATTGGGTCGAAGCCGCCTTCGCCACGACCGATACGGGCGGCCACTACGCGCTGGCGGTGGCGCCTGGCACCTACCGCGCCCGGGCCGGCAAGGCCGGCTATCGTACCCAGCTCCTCGCCGGCCTGGCGCTCTCGAGCCCCACCACCCGCAACTTCAGCCTGACTCTGTACCCGGTCACCATCAGCGGGCGCGTCCTCAACGGCACCACCCCGCTGCCCAACGTGTGGCCCTGGGCCGGGTGCTTTACGGGCGGAGGCGGCTGTTCGATCGAGTCGGCTGGCCCCACGGCCTCCGACGGCTCGTTCACCCTCTACGGCGAAGCAGGGAAGTACAACCTCTACCTGGGCAACTACGGGTTCGGTTTCAACTCCACCGCCACGACCTTCGTGGACGCCACCGCTGGGGGCAGCTTCAGCGGCCGGGACATCCAGGTGGTTCCCGCCAGCACCATCCTGAGTGGGACGGTGGCCGACGCCACCACCGCGGCGCCGCTCGGCGGCGCTCGCGTCTCCCTGAACATCCCCCAGCAGGGCACTCCGGGTTGGACGATCGAGGTGGCCTTCGCCATCGCCGACGCCAACGGCCTCTATGGGCTCCAGGCGGCGCCGAGCACCTACAGCCTCAGGGCCAGCAGGGTCGGCTACCGCAGCCAGTCCCTGTCCAGCCTGGCCATCTCGGGCG
>JACQUR010000518.1 GCA_016210245.1 Chloroflexota bacterium | reverse complement strand
CGGCCACCATCCAGCCGCCGGTGCTGGCCCGGGCGCTCTGGCGAGTACATGAGGCCACGCGGGACCAGGCCTTCCTGGCGGAGGCGCTGCCGCCCACCCTGCGCTTCGTCCGCTGGCTGCGGGCCCACCGCGACCCGGACAACGACCACCTGATCGCCCTCAGCCAGCCGGACGAGTCGGGCCTGGACGCCAGCCCGAAGTACGACGTGCTGATGGGCCTGGGCGAGGTGGAGACGGACCAGGTACACGCGCGCCTGCGCGCCAGCATGCAGCGGCTGTTCGGCGCCTACGCGGCCTACCGCACCGACCCCGACCGCCTGCTCGGCCTGGACGTGTTCAACTGGGAAGACGTGATGGTGAACGCCATCTACGCCGACGGCCTCCAGTGCCTGGGCCGCCTGTGCCGCGCGGCCGGCTCCCCGCCCGCCGAAGCAGCCGAGTTCGAGGCCCGCGCCCGGCGCGTGGTGGCCGCCCTGGAAGACAGGTGCTGGGACGAGCGGGCGGGCGCCTTCTGGGACCTGTACGGCTCCGAGGAGCGCCGCGCCCGCACCCTCACCTTCAGCAGCCTGTTCCCGCTGGCGCTGGAGTCGCTGGACCGGGCCATCGCGCGGCGGCTGGTAGAGGAGCACCTGCTGAACGAGCGCGAGTTCTGGCTGCCCTACCCCATCCCCAGCGTCGCCGCCACGGAGCCGAGCTTCGACCCCGAGTACCGCACCGGCGCCATCTGGCGCGGCCCGAGCTGGGTCAACGTCAACTGGTACCTCTACTGGGGCCTGCGGGCACATGGCTACCCTGACGTAGCCCGCGAGCTCGCCTGGCGCACCCTGGCCATGGTCGAGCGAGGCGGCATCCGCGAGTTCTTCAACCCCTACACCGCCGAAGGCCAGGGCGCCCACGACTTCGGCTGGACCACCCTGGTGCTGGACCTCATCCACGCTGAGGGGCTCGAGTAGCCGCGCAGCCCAGCGGTCGCCTGGCGGTGCGGAGGCGCTCCTAACTCCAAGGAGACGCCCGAGATCTCGTCGAAGCAGACGACATCATACTGCGCGACGAGGCCGCGCTGGCCGGTGGCGTTGTTGACGAACACGCGGGCCACCGTAGCCTTGCCGCCCGAGATGAGGTGCGAGTAGGGCGAAACCTGCTGGAACAGGTGCGACTTGCCGGTGCCGCGCGGGCCGAGCTCGACCACGTTGTAGTTGCGCTCGACGAACGGCACCATCCGCAGCAGCAGGAGGTCCTGGACGCGGGGCGGGAAGCATGCCGGCTCGAAGCCCACACTGCGCAGGAGCAGGCCCTTCCACATGCGCGGTGGTGAACGCCGCCCGGCCGCGAGCGAAATCCTCCAGCACGCCGCGCTTGGAGAGCTGGATCGGGCGCAGTGACGCGATGCCAAAGGGCTTGCCGCGATGCCCAGGCCCTCGGCGATCTCGGCCTCGTCGGTGCTGGCGCAGTAGGGGCCCAGGAGGAACTCGGCCACGTACTCCGGCACGTGGACAAAATCACTTGACACTGGCAGAGGCGAGGCGCCTCGTTGTCGAGGCGCCTCGCCGCGGGCTCCGCGCCGCTACCATCTCGGAACCATCCCTGCTAAGCTACAGCCAGATGCCATGGCCGAGCGACGCGACCTCGAGCGGCTCTTCCGACCGCGCTCCACGCGCTGGCGCCCCAGCGCGGGCTGGATCCTGGCCATCGCCCTGCCAACCGTCGGCCTGATCCTGCTGATCCAGTGGTCGATGCGAGAGGTGAAGATCGACCCCCAGAACTGGTTCGTGGCCCTGGTCGGCGTCGGCCTCACCCTCAGTGCCATGCTGGGCGTCGCCGTGACCCTGTTTCTGCTTGCGCTCGCCTGGCTCCGCCGATAGGGGACGCGAAGACGCGGAGACACGGAGACGCGGGGAGCAGCGCCCGTCGGCCACCGGCGGCTGCGCTACCGCCAGGGCCGACCGGGGCTGCCCCCCGCGTCGATCGCCACACCCCGGCCCCGTGGGCCGAACTGCGGCGCCCAGGTGAAATCGCCAGGACTAGTGCTTGCGCGCGCCACCCCTGGTCGGCTGGAACACCGAGGCCATGCGGGACAGGTTGCTCTCGATGCGCGTGATGCGCTGTTCCAGGCTGCGCAACTCCTGGCGAGAGATGCCCGCGCCCATCGGAGTGGCTGCGCGTGCCCGCGCCGTCGTGGTCGTCGTCGGTCGCGTGGCCCGCGCTGGCGCACGCCGAGTCGGCCTGGCAGCCGCCCGACCACCCGGACCGCCGAGATCGCGCAGGATGCGGCTGATGGTCGAGGGTGCGCGGCCAAACCGACGCGCAATCTCGCGCACGCCCAGCCCCTGCTGGGCCATGCGCTGCACGTCCGCCCGCTCGGTCTCAGTCATCGGGCGAACTTCAGCCTTTTCAGCAGTCTGAGTCTCCACCATGTATTGTCCTCTCCTCCTGATACGGAATGGGTCCACGCACGCGGACGCACACCACGTTCTGCACGTTCCGTGCCACGAACCAGATCGGCCGGAGCGCGTGTGGCGGTGCGGCTCGTGGCGGCAACACCGGAGCCACCGGGGCGCGCACGAATGGATGGGCGGACGAGCAGACCCGAGCCTGGCAGCCAGGAGACAAGTGGGCTACGATGAGGACGAGAGAGCCCCGAGCGGCTGGAGAGGAGCGAGAGCATCGTGGAGGAACTGCCGGTTGTCAACGTCCCACGCACGCAACCCCTGAGCGCCAGTGCGCCGCCCACCCGTGGCCCGCGACCAGACTGGCTGCGTGCGCCCATCCCCGGCGGGCCGGGCTTTCGCCAGCTCAAGGGTCTCGTGCGCGACCTCGAGCTGCACTCCATCTGTGAGGCAGCGCTGTGTCCGAATATCGGCGACTGCTGGCAGCGTCGCACCGCCACCTTCCTGCTGCTGGGCGAGGTCTGCACTCGGAACTGTGGTTTTTGTGCGGTGGCCACGGGCCGGCCTGGAGCAGTCGATCCCGCAGAGCCGCACCGACTGGCCCAGGCTATCAAGCAGCTCGGCCTGCGGCACATTGTCCTCACCTCGGTGACGCGCGACGATCTGCCCGATGGTGGCGCGAGCGTGTACGCCGAGACCATCCGCCAGCTTCGACGCGCGAGCCCTGGCTCGACCATCGAGGTGCTGGTCCCCGATTTCCAGGGCAACTGGGCTGCGCTCGAGGCGGTGATGGCGGCGGGGCCGGATATCCTCGCTCACAACATGGAGACGGTGCCACGCTTGTATCGCCGCGTGCGGCCGAAAGCCATCTACGCCCGCTCGCTGGAACTGCTGCAGCGCGCCCGGGCGCTCGCACCCCAGGCGCGGACCAAGTCGGGGCTGATGGTGGGGCTGGGCGAGCGCGTGCCCGAGCTCCAGCACACGTTCAGCGACCTGCGCGCGCAAGGCGTCGACATCCTCACCGTCGGCCAGTACCTGCGCCCCACCCTGCATCATCTGCCTGTCGAGCGCTACTACACCCCGGACGAGTTCGGGGCACTGAAGCGCGTCGCGCTGGCGCTGGGTTTCCGCCACGTCGAGGCTGGGCCACTGGTGCGCAGCTCCTACCACGCCGACGAGCAGGTGAGGTAGGCCCAGCCCCTGCTTCGTCCCCCCTGTACCCGACCAGGCCCCAGGCTCTCCAGCCGACCCGCGCACACCAGCGGCGAATTGCCCCCCTGGCCAGAAGCGGCTAGAATACGCAGGTTGCGCCACCCAGCGCGCAGACCACGCGCAGAGCAGCACATGGACGAAGAACAGACGCGACGGATGAACCTGGTAGCCGGCGAGCAGACGGAGGGGGAGCGCTCCATCGAGCAGGAGCAGGTCGACCCTGGCCTTATGGCCCAGCCGCCGAGCTTCGAGCAGCCGGCGGCCTACGTCTCGCTCGGCCTGACCGTTGGAGACGGCTTCAAGTTCGGCTGCGGGCTCGTGCTGGCCTTCGCCATCGCGGCCCTGGTCGGGCTCCTGCTCGCCTCCCTCGTCTTCCTCGCCGCGAGCCTGATCGGCGTCCCCGTCCCCCTCGGGCGGGGTTAGGAACCTCTTACCACGGAGACACGGGGACGCGGAGTTCCACTGAACGCTCGCCAACCTCCTCACCCCAGGAATCCAGGCTCCAGGGTCAGCCGGCCTCCACGCGGCGCACCCAGAGGGCCAGCAGGGCCAGGGGCACCAGGCCGATGAGGAAGAACGTCTCCGTTGCGCCCTGTCCAGTGGCGACCTCGGCCAGGCCCAGTGCGCCGAGCACGAGCGCCAGCCCGTAGTACAGCAGGCTGACGCGGCGGGCGGAGTAGCCGGCCTGCACCAGACGCTGGTAGAGGTGGCTGCGGTGCGCCTCGTACCAGCGCTCGCCGCGCCAGACACGCCTGAGCAGCGTCAGCGTGGCGTCGAAGAGGAAGGGGGCGAGCATCAGCGCCGAGATGTATATGGAGATCCTGGCCGGCCCGGGCTGAGCGCCCAGCACCGCCAGGCCGGCGAAGGTGTAGCCCAGGAAGGTGCTGCCCACGTCGCCCATGAAAATGCGCGCCGGGGGGAAGTTGTGGGCCAGGAAGCCGAGCGCAGCCGCGGCCAGGCAGGCGCTCAACACGGCGACCGTGCTGTTGCCGGTCTGGACGCCCGCCAGGGCGAGGCACACCCCCGCGATGGCCGCCTGGCCGGCCGCCAGGCCGTCGATGCCGTCCATGAAGTTGTAGATGTTCGTCACCCCCACCAGCCACAGCATGGTGAGCGGCGCGGCCAGCCATCCCAGCCGCCACTCGCCCACCAGCGGGAGCCTGAGGGCATCGACCGAGCCCACGCTCGCCACCAGCAGGCCAGCCCCGAGCACCTGGGCTGCCAGCCGCACCTTCACCGTCCGAGAGCGAACGTCGTCGAGCAGGCCGACCAGCGCGATCAGTCCGCCCCCGAGCAGCAGTCCGCCAACAGCAGGAGCCTCCAGGATCGAGGGGCGTGCGAACGAGGCGCCGATGCTCAGCGCCTGCGCCGCGCCAAGCCCGGCCAGGAAGCCCGCCAGGATTCCCACCCCACCGCCCCGGGGCATGGGGATCTTGTGGGAGCTGCGGCTGGTTGGGCGATCGAGGAGGCCGAGACGCAGCAGCCAGCCCCGGACCGCGATCACCACCAGGAAAGAAGTCGCCAGCGCAACGAGCGGCGGGACGAGCCACAGCAGGGAGCCCTCAAGCATCGGGACCGGACCTCTCCCCCGGCCCCTCCCCGGCGCGGGGAGGGGAGCCGGACCTCTCCCCCGACCCCTCCCCGGCGCGGGGAGGGGAGTCGCCGCAACGCTCGCCTGCGCGGACCTCTCCCCCGGCCCCTCCCCGGCGCGGGGAGGGGAGTCG
>JACQUR010000501.1 GCA_016210245.1 Chloroflexota bacterium | reverse complement strand
GTTCAGTGGCCAGTGGCGAGTTGCCAGTTGCCAGTGGTCAGTGGTCAGTGGTCAGAAGGACCTGGATAAGTTCTGTCTTCTGGCCACTGACCACTGACCACTGACCACTGGCCACTGGCCACTGATAGGAGGTGGGTGCTTGATCAGCGGCGGCAAGCTGCACCTGACCCTCGCGTGCGGCGACTACGACATCAACCGAGGCTTGATCGATGGGACTATCCAGCCCGAGGGCATAGCCCTGGCCACGGTGACCCTCCCCTCGCCGGAGCGCCACTGGCGAATGATGCGCGGGCACGAGTTCGACCTGTGTGAGCTCTCGCTCGCCTCCTATTTGATGCTGCGCGACCAGCGCCTGCACCCGTTCATTGCCATCCCGGCCTTTCCCCATCGCCGCTTCCGCCACTCCTACATCTTCGTCAACGCCAGCGCGGGCCTCAGCGCGCCGAAGGACCTGGAGGGACGGAGGGTCGGCGTCCGCACCTGGCAGACCACGGCCGGGCTGTGGACGCGCGGCATCCTGGAGGAGCAGTACGGCGTGGACCTGGCCGCGATCCAGTGGATTCGCCAGGATGAGGAGGACATCCCCTTCACCATGCCCCCGGAGTTCAAGGTCACCCAGCTTCGCCGCGACCAGAACATGAACCACATGCTCGTTGAGGGCGAGGTGGATGCCCTGATCTACCCGGAGATCCCCAGCGCTTTCAAGCAGGGCGACCCGCGCGTGCGGCGCCTGTTCTCCAACGCGAAGGCGGAAGAGCAGCGCTATTACCGCGAGACGGGGCACTTCCCGCTGATGCACACGGTGGTAGCCAGGGAGGCGCTCCTGGAGCGCTATCCCTGGGTGGCGACGAGCATGCTCAAGGCCTTCCGAGCGTCCAAAGAGCTGGCCTGGCGGCTGATGGAGGACCCGCGCCGGGTCAGCCTGGCCTGGCTGCGCGAGTTGATCGAGGAGCAGCGAGAGGTGATGGGACGCGACCCCTGGCCGTACGACCTGCCGTCCAACCGCAAGGGGCTGGAGACCATGATCCGCTACTCGCACCGCCAGGGTATGATCCAGCAGCCCATGGCCCCCGAGGAGTTGTTCTTCCCTCCGTCGCTGGAGGAGATGCCGGTCGGATACGTGTAGTCTCAGTGGTCAGTGGTCAGTGGTCAATGGTCAGCTACTCGCTGACCACTGACCACTGACCACTGACCACTGAGAGCGGAAGGCTGGAGCAATGAACGAAGTCGAAGCCCGCAAGCTCGAGCACCTGGAGGTGGCGACCACCCTGGACGTCAACACCCATCGTGGGCCAGGGTGGCAGGACATCCATTTGCTCCACCAGCCGCTGCCAGAACTGGACGTAGAGGAGCTGAACCTATCGATCGAGCTGCTCGGTCGACGGCTACGCTACCCCGTGGTGATCAGCGCCATGACCGGCGGCCACGAGCGCGCGCACGAGCTGAACGCCATTCTGGCCCGGGCGGCCCAGCGCTTCGGCCTGGCCATGGGGCTGGGCAGCCAGCGGGCCGCGCTCAAGGATCCGAACCTGGCCTACACCTACCGCGTCGCGCGCGAGCAGGCGCCCGACGCGCTGCTGATCGCCAACATCGGCGCCGCGCAGCTCATCCCCCAGAGTCGCCCCCAGCCGCTCACTGTGGACCAGCTCCAGGGGCTGGTGGAGATGATTGGCGCGGACGCGCTGGCAATCCACCTCAACTGGCTGGAGGAGGCTATCCAGACCGAGGGCGACCGCCGGGCGCGGGGCTGCCTGGAGGCGATCGAGCACGTGGCCCACTCGATCCGCGTGCCGCTGATCGTCAAGGAGACCGGGGCCGGCCTCTCGCGCCCGGTCGGCAAGCGGGCCATCGAGGCCGGGGCGGCGGCGCTGGACGTCGGCGGGGTTGGCGGGACCTCCTTCGCCGCGGTCGAGGCCATTCGCGCCGAGCGGCGCGGCGACGCCCGGGGTGCCAGGCTGGGCGACGTGTTCCGCGACTGGGGCATCCCCACGGCCGTGGCAGTGGTGGAGGTCGCGGACCTGGGGCGGCCGGTGGTCGCCACGGGCGGCCTGCGCACCGGCCTGGACGCAGCCAAGGCGCTGGCGCTGGGCGCGACGGCTGTTGGCATCGCCCGCCCCCTGCTCCAGGCGGCAGTCCAGGGCGACGATGCCCTGGCGGCCTGGCTCACCCAGTTCCTGGAAGAACTGCGCGTGGCCATGTTCCTGACCGGCTCGGCCCGCCCCGAGCAACTCCGCCAGGCGCGCCGCGTGATCACCGGCGAAACGGCCGCCTGGCTGCAGCAACTCGGCTATCTGAAATGATGAGGGGTGAAGGGTGAAGGGTGAAGGGAGGCCTCCCTTCACCCTTCACCCTTCACCATTTCCGGAGGTGTACCTTGTCCAGGCTCTCGCTCACCCTTGCCTGTGGGGACTACGATCGCACCCGTGCGCTTCGGTTCGGCTTGATTCAGCCGGAGGGCATCGACCTGAACTACCTGTGCCAGGTGGTCGAGGAGACCTTCTGGCGCATGGCGCGCTTCCGCGACTTCGACGCGGCCGAGATGTCGATGAGCTCGTACCTGGTGCGCCGCGCGAAGGGCATCGACGACTTCATTGCTCTGCCCGTCTTCCCCTCGCGCTTCTTTCGCCACGGCTACTACTTCGTCAACGCCGCGGCGGGCATCGAGCGCCCGGAGCAGTTGATCGGGCGCAAGATGGGCGTGCCGGAGTATCAGATCACGGCCGCGGTGTGGATGCGGGGTATCCTGGAGCACGACTACGGCGTCGCCCCGCGCGACCTGCGCTGGTACGCCGGCGGCCTGTACGAGCCCGGGCGGGTCGAGAAGCAGCACATCTCCCTACCCGAAGGGGTCCACCTGGAGTCGATCCCTGCCGACCGAACCCTGAGCGACATGCTGGCCACGGGCGAGATCGACGCGCTGATCACCGCCCGTGCCCCGTCCACGTTCGGCGACGGCAGCGGCCGGGTGCGGCGGCTGTTTCCTAACTACCGCGAGGTCGAGCGGGACTACTTCCGCCGCAGCGGCATCTTCCCGATCATGCACACCCTGGTGGTCAAGCGCGAGCTGGTCGAGGCCCACCCCTGGGTGGCCCAGAACCTCTACAAGGCCTTCTGCCAGGCCAAGGACGACTTCGCGCGCACGTTCGAGGACGACTCCGCCCTGCGGGTGATGCTGCCCTGGACGCTGGCCGAGCTGGAGGAAACCCGGGCGCTGATGGGCGACGACTTCTGGCCCTACGGCCTGGAGCCCAACCGCCACACCCTGGAGACGCTCATCAGCTACGCCCTGGAGCAGGGCCTCATCGCCCAGCGGCTGGAACTGGAGTCGCTGTTCGCACCGAGCACGCTGGAAGGGTATCGGATCTAGTGTGCTGACCACTGACCACTGACCACTGGCCACTGGCCACTGGCCACTGACCACTGACCACTGACCACTGACCACTGGCCACTGAGAGAACTGCGTGCTCCCAACATCCACCCGCCTCTCGGCCCCCTCCTTCGTGCATCGGCTGCCCTTCTTCTATGGTTGGCTCATCGTCGGGATCGCCATGCTCGCGGCGGGCCTCGGCGCAGGGGTGAACAACGTCTCCATGGGGGTGGTGCTCAAGCCCCTGAGCGACGAGTTGGGCTGGAGCCGCAGCCTGACGACCGGGGCGATCTCGGCCGGGACCATCGTCGGCGGCATCCTGGCCCCGCTGTTCGGCCGCCTGGCGGACCGCATCGGGCCCCGGCTGCTCCTGCCCGCCGGCGCGGCCATCGTGGGCACCCTGGCGCTGGTGCTCAGCCGGGTCGTCGAGCCCTGGCAGTTCTACGCCACCTACGTGCCGGCGCGGGCGCTCGGGCAGACGCTGCTCTTCGGGGTGGTGTCCATGACCGCGGCGACCAACTGGTTCCACCGTATGCGTCCCCGGGCGATGGGACTGGTGGCCATGTCCATCCCGCTGGGCTCGTCGGCCCTGGTGCTGGGCTACCAGGTGCTCATCGCCGACTTCGGCTGGCGCGCGGCCTTCGTCGCCCTGGCAGCCCTGCTCTGGGCGCTGGTGATCCCGGCGGCGCTGGTGCTGCGCCGTCGGCCCGAGGACCTCGGCCTGGCGCCGGACGGCGGACCGGCTCCAGCCGCGGCTGGGCCTCGGGCCGCCAGGCGGCAGCGCCAGCACGCGACTGAGGGGGAGGCCAGTTGGCGGCTGGGCGAGGCGGTGCGCACCCGCACCCTCTGGCTGGCGATCACCGCCACGACCCTGTCGGTCGTCTGCACCGGCAGCATCGCCTTCCACCTGGCGGCCTACTATACCGACGTCGGCATGGACCCGCTCGTGGCCGCCAGCGCCCTCAGCGTCTTTGCCTTCTCGGGGGCCGCGGCGATGGGGGTATGGGGCTTCCTGGCCGAGCGAGTCCCGCCGCGGGGCCTGTACGTGACCACGATGCTGCTGTCGGCGGCCATGGCGACCCTGCTGCTCCAGGTGCGCACGCCCCTGCTGGGCTACGTCGTCGCGGGGTTGTTCGGGCTGACGGCCCGCGGCCAGGACGTGCTGGTGCAGATCCTGCTGGCGCACTACTTCGGGCGGCGCTCGTTCGGGGCCATCAGCGGCTTTGGTGAGCCCTTCTGGCGGGCGGGCCAGGGCGTGGGCCCACTCATCGCCGCCGCCTCCTTCGATCTCACCGGCAGCTATCAGACGGTCTTTCAGTTCTTCGTGGCCGTGTACCTGGTCTCGGTCTGCCTCTTGCTGCTCCTGCGCCGCCCGGTGCGCCGCGCGCGTGCGGCGGAAAGCACGCCCTCGCCGGCCTAGTGGTCTGTTGTCCATGAAGTGAGGGGGGCTCTCCGAGCCGCGGACCGTGAGGGAGCGCGGGCCCCGGTGGCGGTGAGCCTCGCGGAGTGCCGGTCAGCTCGCGGATCCGGGTGCCGCCTGATCCAACATTGCAACCAGTGCGCGAAGCCCTGGCGGCGATTGACCGTGTCCACGGCGATGGCATGCCACCGGAGCTTCCAGTCATCAGCAGCCGTGCTAGGCAAACCGCCGGTGTCTATGTCTACGATGAACCAACAGGACGCCCGCAGAGGTTGGAGTATCATAGGCAATGGACGACCGAGGACTTCAGCCCGATCGCTGACGCCCTTGACAGGCTCCTACGAGTGAGGGGATGGAAGAGTTGATCTCACAGCAAGAAGAAGAAGACGATACGGACGACACTATCGAGACGGCGCCTGCTCTTGAGTCCTTTTCATTCGAAGACGGGGTGCGTTATCTTATGGAGCAAGGTGAACCGGAGGACGTGGCCCGCGAGATGATGGCCATCGTCCTCTGGTCTTTCCCCGGCGACGCCGTTTCCGCTCAGGAATTGGAGCGATGGGAACACAAGCTGCGTGCGCAGTAGTGTCATCCTTGACGTTCCGGTAGCATTGCCCTGGACTTCCTTCAACAGCGCGGCTGTTCTGCCGCCGACCTGGACTCTTTGTCCGGGCTCGGCGGCTTCTTGTTGTCCGCGGGAGGACGTATGAAGGACAGGAAGACGCCGTGTTCGTGGTACGCGAGGCGGCGACGGCTCAGAACTGGGTGACTGGCTTCACGGACGTGAGCGGCATGGCGCCGCGCACTGGCTACCAGTACAACCAGGGCACCGCGGTGGCGATCAGCGATGCCGACGACCTGACCAGCAAGTCATAGACTCCTCAGGACCGGGACTCGGGTGTGCTAGGATGGTGTATAGTCAACCGAAGCTGGAGGGGACGGAGCGGGCCTTGGCAGACAGGGGGGCGAGACAGCCGGGGGAGGAGAAGCAGCGCGCCAATCCCTCGACGGGTAGGGGCGCGTCGTCCTCCGATGGCGCTCCGGACTACTACGCCCTGCTGGGAGTGGACCCGGACGCGCCCCAGGAAACTATCGCCGTCGCTTATCGGCGCCAGGCGGCGCGCTACGCTGGCCGCGCGGGCTCCGGCGCTGCGGCCCGACACTTCAAGCTGCTCAATGCCGCCTACACCGTGGTCGGCAACCCGGCCCGGCGCGTCGACTACGATCGCCAGCGCGCGGCGCTGCCCGCTTCGCCGGCCGCGGCCTCCGGCCTGCCCGGCCGCCGCAGTGGCCCGCGGCAGGTACGCCCGCCAAACTCGTCGCCCTCGAGCGGCATGGGCGGGAAACCGCTGGAGCGCCTCGCGCTCGCCACGATCGCCGCTGTGGGGCTGGCCACGGGCGCGCTCATCGTCGGCCTGGGGGGGGTGTTCGACATCGGCACTCCACTGGCCGACGTCGCCCGCCAGGTGGGCCTGATCTCCCGCACGCGCCCGACGCCAGGCCTGGCGATAGCGTCTGATACTCCGGAGCCGACCCTGCTCGTGGCAGCCTCCGCCGCGACGCTGGAGCCCACCCCCGCCTCCCTGGAGGCGCAATTCGAGCACACGACGGTGCGGGTGGAGCCACCCGAGCCCCGTCCGGGCAGCGAGGTGGCGGTGACCGCGACCGTGGCGCGCAATGGCAAGCCGATGCCCAACCTGCCGCTGCACCTGGTCGCTCACTACCGCACCGTGGACGAGCGCTGGCCGGCGGGCGAGGCCGCCGTGCAAACCGACGAGCGCGGAGCGGGCAAGATATCGTTTAATGTCGGGAACGCGACCCGGGGCTACACGGTCAAGGTGGACGTCGTCGCCAGCGTCGACGGCCAGGAGGTGGTGTGGCACGGGGAGTTCACACCGCGATGAGTGCGGAGTGCTGAGTCCTGAGT